>CAMWQQ010000052.1 GCA_947176455.1 uncultured Odoribacter sp.
TGGTACTTTTCCAGTTCCTCGGCAGTAATGGGCATAATGGCAACCGGATAACGGTCGCTGACCTGGAGTTTGTTCAACAAGGTATTTCCGGTCAGACGCAACCGGGAAAGACTGTTCATCTGGTAAATGCGCTCATGTATATAAGCCTTGTCCAATCCGCTTTCCAGCAAATCGGCGACAATCCGATAGGTTTCCGGACGGGAAGAATTATGGCTCAATCCTCCCGTGTCCGTGTTGATGCCTGTATATAAGGCATTGGCTACATCCGGAGTAATCATCTCCTTGCCCCATATCCGGGTGATGACCCTGTACAGCAATTCACAGGTGGAAGAAACCTGGGTATCGGAAATCACAATGGGTTGGTCGTCCGGCTCCGGATGATGGTCGATAATTACCCGACAGGCAGGCGATGCGCTTACCCAAGGTTCCAAGTCCCCCTCCCGCTTCACCGTATTGTGGTCCAACATAAAAATAAGGTCCGCTTCGGCAATCAACTGCTTGCACACCTCCGGCTTGTCCTGATAAGAGATGACTTTCGGAATCTGTTTCAGGAAACGCAGGTAGTCCGGAATGTAATCGCAAGTGAGCAACTGGTGGCGGATGCCGTTCCGGAACAGGACTTCCGACAAGGCGGAACACGAACCGACAGCATCCCCGTCGGGAGAAATATGAGGGATGATTACTATGTTCAACCCGCTATCGCCCAATCGTTCTTTCAACGCATCTACCGTCTTTTCAAACTCTCCCATACTCCATTATGATTCAATGCCAACACTCTCCTTATTCCCACTCGATGGTGGCTGGCGGTTTTGAACTGATGTCATAAACTACGCGGTTTATCCCCCGGACATTGTTTATGATGCGATTGGAAACCCTCGCCAGAAATTCGTAAGGCAGATGACACCAGTCAGCAGTCATTCCGTCCGTGGATTCCACAGCGCGCAACGCTACCACGCTCTCGTAGGTTCTCTCATCTCCCATGACCCCGACACTCTGTATCGGCAACAATATCACGCCGGCTTGCCATACCTGACCATACAGTCCTTCTTCCTGGAGCATGGAAATGAAAATATCATCGGCTTCCTGCAACAAACGCACCTTTTCGGCAGTAATCTCGCCCAGGATGCGAATCGCCAGACCGGGACCGGGGAAAGGATGTCTTTGCAAGAACTTGTTTGCCAGTCCCAGGCTTTTACCCACCCGGCGCACCTCATCCTTGAACAGCAAGCGCAACGGTTCCACCAGCTTCAATTTCATGTAATCCGGCAGACCGCCTACGTTGTGATGAGACTTGATTGTCTGCGAAGGTCCGTTTACGGACAAGGATTCGATCACATCGGGATAAATGGTTCCCTGTCCCAGCCACTTGGCATCTTTTATTTTTGCAGCCTCTTTGTCAAATACGTCGATAAAGGTGCTACCGATGATTTTTCTCTTCTTTTCCGGTTCGGTCACGCCTGCCAGACGTCCCAGAAACAAATCTCCGGCTTCGGCACCGACCACATTCAACCCCAGTTCCTGGTAATTCTCCAACACGTTTTTGTATTCATCCTTCCGGAGCAAACCGTTATCCACGAAAATACAGGTCAGTTTTCTGCCGATAGCACGATGCAACAACATGGCCGCCACCGTAGAATCAACCCCACCGGACAACCCCAGGATAACCCGGTCGTCGCCCAATTTCTGTTTCAATTCGGCAACCGTCGTCTCGACAAATGAATCCGGCGTCCAGTCCTGACGGCATCCGCAAATGTCCACGACAAAATTCCGCAACAGCTCTTTCCCCTCCGTGCTATGATAAACCTCCGGATGAAACTGGATGCCATAGGTCACTTCACCGTCCACTTTAAAAGCGGCATTCTTCACATCCGCGGTACTTGCTATAATCTGACAATTCTCCGGCAACCGCTCTATGGTATCCCCGTGCGACATCCACACCTGCGAATGGTCACTGATTCCTTGAAACAACGGACTCTGCCGGTCCACAAAGGCGAGATTTGCCCGTCCGTATTCACGCTTGTTGGAAGCCTTCACCTCCCCGCCGAAATGATGAGCAAGATACTGCGCGCCGAAACACACGCCCAACAAAGGCAAATACCCCTTGATAGAAGACAAATCAGGTTTCGGAGCCTTCTCGTCCCTCACCGAAAAAGGACTTCCGGAAAGAATCACCCCCTTTACGGAAGCGTCAAGAGCCGGATAATGGTTGTAAGGATAAATCTCACAATATACATTCAACTCCCGCACCCTCCTCGCAATCAACTGGGTGTATTGCGAACCGAAATCCAATATTAAAATCTTTTCCTGCATTTTAAATGTTTTGATTGAATTGCAAAGATAAATGTTTTCACTAAAAATCGAAGATTTGCCACCTATTTTCTACTCACTGCCGGCAATAACTCCCGAAGAAATTTACCGGTCTCCGATTCCTGCATGTCCGCCACCTGTTCGGGTGTCCCCTGAGCGATAATCCGCCCGCCTTCCTTACCTCCGCCCGGTCCCAGGTCTATCAGATAATCAGCCACCTTGATGACATCCAGGTTGTGTTCGATGACAATCACCGAATTGCCTTTGTTCACCAATTTCTGTATCACCTCCAGCATGATATTGATGTCTTCAAAATGCAATCCCGTTGTCGGCTCGTCCAGAATATACAACGTCTTTCCGGTATCTTTCTTTGCCAATTCGGTCGCCAGCTTGATGCGTTGCGACTCGCCACCGCTCAAGGTCGTACACGGCTGTCCCAGCTTCACATACCCCAAGCCGACATCCTGCAACATCTTCAGTTTCTGCTGCAGATAGGACACATTTTCAAAAAATTCCACCGCCTGATTAATGGTCATGTTCAACACATCCCCGATAGACTTGCCCCGATACCTCACTTCCAGCGTCTCCTTGTTGTAACGTTTCCCGTCGCAAGCCTCGCAATGCACATAAACATCGGGCAGGAAATTCATCTCAATGGTTCTGACCCCGGCTCCCTTGCACTCCTCGCAACGTCCGCCCGCCACATTGAAAGAAAAGCGTCCGGCACCATACCCCCGAATCTGCGCTTCCGGAAGTTTCTCGAAGATTTTACGGATATCCGTAAAGATGCCCGTATAAGTCGCCGGATTCGACCGCGGAGTACGTCCCAGCGGACTTTGGTCCACCACCACCACTTTGTCGATATGCTCTATCCCCTCGATTGACCGATAAGGCAAAGGAGTTGTCACCGCGCGATAGAATTTGTTCGTCAGTATCGGATGCAACGTGCCGTTAATCAGGGAAGACTTGCCGCTACCACTGACTCCCGTCACGCACACCAGCATGCCCAAAGGAATGGATACATCCACGTTTTTCAGGTTGTTTCCCGTACACCCCTTCAAGGTCAGGAATTTTCCGTTGCCTTCCCGCCGTACTTCGGGTATCTTGATCGCCTTCGTTCCGTTCAAATACTGCGCAGTGAGGCTGTTGCTCCGTTTGATGTCCCCAATCGTACCGATTGCCGTCACTTCTCCCCCCTTGCGTCCTGCCTGAGGACCCATATCCACAATGTAATCCGCATTCTCCATCATTTCCTGGTCGTGTTCCACCACAATGACGGAATTGCCGTTGTCCCGCAACTGTTTCAGGGAGCGAATCAGACGTCGGTTGTCCTTCTGGTGCAAACCGATGCTCGGTTCGTCCAGGATATACAACACATTCACCAATTGCGAACCGATTTGGGTAGCCAGGCGGATGCGTTGCGATTCACCGCCCGAAAGGGTCATCGACTGGCGATTCAGGGAAAGGTACTCCAACCCCACATCCAGCAAGAATTTCAGACGCGTGCGGATTTCCTTGAAAATCTCCCCGGCTATCTGGCGCTGCTTGTCTTCCAACTGTTCCTCCGTCCGACACACCCAATCATACAAATCGGTCAGCTCCATTGCCGCCAGTTCCGAAATGTTCTTTCCGGCAATCCGGAAACTCAGCGACTCCTGATTCAAACGCTGTCCCTTGCACGCATCGCATTCCACCACCGAAATGAATTGCTCCGCCCATTTGTTCGCCTTCTTGGACGTGGCGTTCTCCTCCTGCATGGTCACGTATTTTATAATGCCCTCGAAATTGTACAAGGCATTGGAAGATACCCCCAAAGTCGTGTTTTCCAGACGAATCTGTCCCGGATAACCATAGAGCACATCCGTCAAAGCCTCTTCGGACAAGTCCTTGATGGGAGTACGCAATTCAAAACCGTGCTTCTTCAACACCGTCTCGATTTGCCAAAAAAGCATGCTGTTTTTATATTTACCCAGCGGTTCGATGCCGCCATCGTAAACGGACAAAGCGTTGTTCGGAATAATCTTTTCCAAGTCAACGGCGGTCACATACCCCAGCCCCTTGCACTTGGGACAAGCGCCGTGGGGAGAATTGAACGAAAAGGAATGCGGAGCCGGGTCCCGGTACGATATACCCGTATCCGGACACATCAAATGGCGACTGTAATATTTCACCTCCTTGTCATCCACCGAACTCACCATCATCACCCCTTTTCCGGTCTTCATCGCCGTCGCTACCGAACTTTTCAAGCGTTTCAAATCCACCTGGTCCACCACCATTTTATCCACCACCACTTCGATATCGTGGATTTTATAACGGTCCACGCTCATCCCCATGCCGATTTCCCTGATTTCACCGTCCACCCGGATATGGAGAAAACCTTTCTTGCGCATGTTCTCGAAAAGCTCCTTGTAATGCCCCTTCCGCCCTTTCACCAGAGGAGCCAGCAGGTAAATCCGCTGTCCGGCAAAATTCTTTAAAATCAGTTCCAGAATCTGCTCGTCCGTGTATTTCACCATCCGAGTGCCGGTAACGTATGAATAAGCCTCGCCGGCACGGGCATACAGCAAACGCAGGAAATCATACACTTCGGTGGTGGTACCGACCGTGGAACGTGGATTTTTGTTCGTGGTCTTCTGCTCGATGGAAATCACCGGACTCAAACCGGTAATCTTGTCCACGTCGGGACGTTCCATGCCTCCCAGAAACTGCCGGGCGTAAGCCGAAAAAGTTTCCATATACCGGCGTTGTCCTTCGGCATATATCGTATCGAATGCCAAGGAGGATTTACCGCTTCCGCTAAGCCCCGTTATCACCGTCAGGCTATTCCTCGGAATGGTCAGGTCTATATTCTTGAGATTGTGCTCGCGCGCTCCGTAAATGGCTATCCGCCCATCTTCTTCCTGTGTTCCCTTCATTGTTCTACTCCATAATGATTAACTTGCAAAAATAAGGGAAATATGTCAAACAGAAAAACGAAGCGTAAAAATCTCACCCAAAACCTTGCATCGTGTATTGAAAAGAAAAAGGGAGACATTTACGGTATCTCTTTCGGTCGGAAAATGCAGGAATCAATGAAAAGATGCTATGTGTGCGTGCGTCTGTGTGGTGTGTGCGTGGTATATTATTCCGTCAGAGCACTTTCCGAACCTCCAAAGAACTTATCCGTAAATCAGCTTATCCATAAACTTCCCCTCCCTCGTGGTGTGTGCAAAATAATCTTAATCTAAATAACAGCTAAAAATAAAAATCATAAATCCAATCATCATTTACACGTTCTTTTACGCAGCCTCCACAGACAAGGTTACAAAAAAAGAAAAAAAATTTTGACCACCATAAGAATGGCGGTATTCAGAAATGCGTCCGGCTTTACGCATTGGATATAGGAATGACCTTAATTCTCCCCTCGCAGAGTGGGTAAACTGACATGGTATTTGACGGCAAGCAATCGAGCCAAAATCACGGAAACAGCCGCACAAACCTGGGTTATTGTCGGTGGAACATCAAAGAACAAGCAGGAATAGTATACCAAACCACCAAACACGCACGCCAAAGCGTAAATTTCCTTTCTGAAAATCAACGGCACTTCGTTAATCAGCGTATCCCGCAATACCCCTCCGGCTGCACCGGTCAATGTCCCCATAATGATTCCCACCCACATCGGATACCCGTGGGCGATACTTTTTTCGATGCCCACCACGGCAAACAGTCCCAAACCGATAGCGTCGAAAATAAAGAAGGTGTTGTTCAAATGAATCACGTATTTCCCGAACAAGATAACAAATCCCAAAGCGGCGGCAGTCACCACCAAGTAGGAAGCCTGCAACATCCAAAACGGGGTCACATCCAACAACAAATCCCGAATCGTTCCGCCCCCGACCGCCGTCACGAACCCCACCACGTATGCGCCAAACCAATCAAACCGCTTGGCGGATGCCAGACGAATGCCACTAATGGCAAAAGCAAAAGTACCGAGATAATCTATTATGGTCAGAAAATCCATAGCGTGTCATTTTTTCAGCGCGCAAAAGTATAAAATTCAAATCAATTTCATATTTCTTACGCCTTTTTTCTCCAAGCAAAACCACATTTTTCCCTCCACGCCAGCACACACTCGGGAAATCAACGGTCAGCACGCTTCAAAAACTCACCGGTAGCACGAACCGCCTCTCCAAAAGCGGTCGGCTGTCCCGCAACGGTAATAAATAAATGGGTCGTGCCGGGCAACACTTGATGAACAACATCGACACCAGCCTCCCTCAACTTGTCGCACATTTGCCGTCCCTGTTCGCACAAAATATCCTTCTCCGCGTTTATCATCAATACCGGCGGAAACTGCGCCAGATGCTCCAGCGAAGCATTGTATGGAGAAACAAGTGGCAAATCCGGATTTGCCCCCTGGAGATAAGCCTCATTAAAGGCTTCCATGATGCTACCGTCAAGTCCGTAACCCCGTCCGTATTGTCGCCAGGAATCGGAGCGGTCATTCCAGACCTTGGTAACCGGATAAAAGGCAACTATCGACCTTAAACGGGGAATCGAAGTGGAATCCGTCACCGCCAGCATCTGACGGGCATATATCAGATGAAGCGCAGTGGCAAACGCCAGATTTCCGCCCGCACTGTCTCCGCCAATGGAAATGTTTTCGGCATCAATGCCATACGCTTCCGCCTGATGAAAGGCAAAAGAAACCGCCTCGGTACAACAAGTGAGCGCCGCCGGGTACGGATGCTTTGGAGCCAAAGGATACTCCACCGCCAACACCGCAACACCCGCTTCCCGCACAAGTTCCACACAGAAACGGGCGCAACTGTTTATGCTACCAAAACACCAGCCCCCTCCGTGAAGATAAATCAGCAAAGGCAATTTCTTTGGGGACGAAAGCGCCGGAACATAAAGACGATACTTGCCCTGTATATCCGTTGCCACCACCTCATCGGGAAGTGTTTCCACCGTATTCCGTGAAGCACGCACCTCCTCCAACAGGGCGCCATTCCCGGCAATGGCCATACGGACCGCCTTTTCCTGACGCGCCTGCAATCCCTCCGGCATCCGGGCTATAAAAGCCTCCCCCTCCCTTCTCATAGCGCTGTCACGCAAATGATTAGTAGCCTGCGCATTTGCCGTCAACGAGGCAACCATTCCCCACAAAGCCACAAAAACACCAGCCGATTTTATCATATCGTATCCGTTTAAATTAAAACCGGGGCAAAAATATAGAAATTTCAAAATCTTTTGCCATCCGACAGATTTCAATGACCTCCAGAACACAAAATAGTTATTTATAACCATTGTACCGTATATGACAATACCTTACCTTTGCAAAAGCAAACAAAAAGAATAGTTATCATGATCAGTGAAAAAGAAAAGTGCCGTCAAGGCGAACTATACGATGCCAACAATGATGCGGAATTGATCGCTGAAAGAGAGGCATGCAAACTGTTGTGCCATGAATACAACCAGCTGTTGCCGTCAGATACCAAGCACAGGGAAGACATCATCGTCAAGTTGTTTGGGAAAACGGGACGCAATTTTCTGATAGAACAGCCCTTTTATTGTGATTACGGCTACAATATCGAGATAGGCGAAAATTTCTATACCAATGTGAATTGTGTTATTCTGGACGGAGCCAAGGTGAAGTTTGGCGACAATGTGTTTATCGCTCCCAACTGCGGATTCTATACTGCCGGACATCCCTTTGACGTGGAACAAAGAAACCGGGGCTTGGAATATGCCCGACCGATTACCATAGGCAACAACGTATGGATAGGTGCGCAGGTTTGCGTCCTTCCCGGAGTCACAATCGGCGACAATTGCGTGATTGGTGCAGGAAGCGTGGTGAACAAAGACATTCCGGCAGGCTCATTGGCAGTTGGCAACCCCTGCCGTGTCATTCGGAAATTGTAAATAAAGAATCACCTGCCGGACCATATCCGGCAGGGAAAGCAAGGTTCAGACCACTGTTCCGATTTCATACAAAAACTCGGGAGCCAAGTCCGCTCCATTAACCCACTCGATAGTAACCCGGTTCAGACCGTATTGTATAAACTTATTTCTATCCAACAATTCACCGAATACTTCTCCCGTCAAATAAGGTTTTAAATCCACCTTTTTCTTGTCTCCATTGTTGAATGTTACAAAAAGCTCGTAATCCTTGACATAATCTACATCCACAACTCGTAACATAGCCATTTATTTTAAAGGTTCTATTTTATCTATTCTATCGCCTTTCTGGGCTTTCTCCCACGCAACAAGAATTTCGCCTTCGTGCAAGTCTATCCATTCATTCACTTTAGCAATCACCTTTGCCGGAGCCTGTCCGTCTACAATTCTATCCAAAACGCTGATACTACATTCATAATTACCATAAGTAAAATGAAGATGTGGTGGGTTATGGTCTTTCCAATAAAGACTTATTATAATTCCAAAGAACCTGCAAATTTCCGGCATATCATATTGTTTTATTACAAAGCAAATATATTAAAAGTTTCTGTATCTGACAATAAAATCCGTCTCTCCCTCATCACAATGTGTACAACTACTGACTGTCAAATTCTCTTTTCTCAGTTTACCACGACATTCATACAATCAATCAAATCTCTACGACATAACGATTGTCATTTGTTCTTAAAATTAGTATCTTTGAACTATTGGAAACAACCAAATCTATTAGAATAGTCGGTAACGGAATAAATTTCAGATGCTAATATCTAATTTTATAATAGGCATATCCTTCATTATTTTGAGTATTGTTGTTCTTGTTTTCCCTAGTACAATTGCAGGCTACAATACTCTTACAAGGGAAGAAAAGGGAAAAATCAAGAAAAAAAGAACTTGCTAGATTTTCATTTATAATTCTTTTTTCTGTAGGAATAATAATTATTATCGGAGGTTATATTTTTAC
>CAMWQQ010000053.1 GCA_947176455.1 uncultured Odoribacter sp.
TGACTGTGGTTGTAGAGTTATTGCATTCGAATCACTTGACCCCGATGATCCTGTTGAGCACATACGAAAATTTAAACCAGCGGAAGAAGTATTGAGGGAAAGAGAGGAAAGGAGGATAAAGGAACAAAAAGAGAGGGAGGAACGGGAAAAGAGGATGAAACTCGAATATGAAGAAAAATATGCAAAAAAATATAGAGAATACGAGGAAATGAAAAAAAGGAAACGCGACTCACTAAGACAGCAATACTTAAGAAAGCAGGATTCCATCAGGCGAGAAGATTCGATCAGGAGCATCCAAGGAACGTCAGGCATGCAAAAATGACCAAGAGCCCGGACGGTTTATCTTCGGCAGATGGTGGCGTAGGTGCATTTCTGGCATTTCTTTTCGTTGTCGGTTTGGTTGAAAGGGACTTCCGGTGAAAACAGGGAGGTCAGCAGGTTCTTCAGGTGGGTGCGGAATTCTTCCTCAAACTGGCGGAAATTACCGATAGGTTCTTTGGCGCATTTCAGGCGGTAGTCATAGTCTTTGTTGAAAAGCAGTTTGATGCTATAAATTCCGGGAATCAACGCCTGATTGCCGGGTTGGATGTGGTCGTACATCAGGCAGTAGAGCATCGTTTGGAAGGCGGCTTTGTTCCGCTTGGGGGTGGCTTGGTCAAATACGGATTCGATGGTATTGAAATCGGTGGTGTCGGCGCCGGTCTTGTAGTCGATGATTCGGATGCCTTCGGCGGTTTGGTCTATGCGGTCGATGAATCCCCCGACGTGTACCGTTTGCGGTGTTCCTGCTATTTCTATCTCAATGGGTACTTGAAAACGGTCCTCCATGGCGAGCAGGCGGAAAGGGCAGAGTTTCTTGTCGTACCGGAACATCTCCTTGAGGTATTTTTTGATGACATTCAGTATCAGTTCGTTGCTTCCGCTGTCAATGAGCTTGGAGATTCGGGTGTCGTAGATTTCCGTGTAGGATTTTCGAATGTGCGTGTCAATCAGGGAATCATCGTGTAGCAGTCGGTCGATGTCTTCCGTCGTGATGCGGTCGGACGACAAAGTGGCATACAGGGACTGCGAGCATTCGTGGAAGATGTTGCCCAGTAGACGGTGGTCCAGTTCTTCGGCGATTTCTTCCTTTTCGTCGATTCGTGCCAGGTATTTGAAGTAAAATCTCAAAGGGCATTCTATGTAGGTGTTGAGTGCCGAAGGAGATATCGCCTTTTCGCCCGACTGGTAGATTTTCAGTGCCTCCAGAAGTTCTTCCGTTTTGGGGATGGTGATTTCCTTGTTCTTTTGGGTGGAGATTTGATTCTGGAAGTTGTTTTCCCGGATAGATAGTCCGGATTCGTATTTGATTTGATACAGGAAACGGCTCATTTCTCCTCCGTTCATACCTTTGACTCCGGAAGTGTAGAGTATCTTGATATCCTTGGCGCGTTGCAGCAAGCGATAAAAGTAGTAGGCGAACAGTGCATCCTGGTGTTCCGGGGTCGGTAGGCGGCCGCCCCAGCGCAGGTTGTAGGGGATGAACGAAGAGGGCAGGGTGGTTTTGGGGAGCGTGCCTTCGTTTGCCGACAACAGAATCAGGTGCTTGAAATCCAGCATCCGGGTTTCCATCAATCCCATAAGCTGTAATCCTTCCAGGGGTTCTCCCGAGAAAGGCACGGTGATGTTGCCGATGACCTTGTTGATGATTTGCGTGTATAATTTCGTTTCCGGTTCGATGTGTTCTTCCTCAAACGTGTTCTGGAGATTCTGGATTTGCGTGTAAATCGAGAAAATGAATTCCTTTTCTATCGAGTCGATAGCGGTGTGCGAATGTATCAGCAAATCCAATATGTTCAGCAGATAGGTCGGTATCTTTTCCTCTTTGGAGGAGAAAATGGCTTGCGTGAGCGGATGAAATTGCAAATCCTTTTCGGCAACGTAGATGATATTTCTTTTGTTGATGTCGTTTGTCCGGGCATGGATGTCTTCTGGGCAGAGGTCCTTGATGAGTTTGTGATTCAGCAGGGCGACGACCGGTTTGTAATAATAGTAGGTGTCGCTTTTTTCGTATTTGGCGTAGTTTTTCAGGTCACATACGAGGGAGAGGAGGGCGGCGACGGAGGTGTTGTGAGCCGGATAGCCCATCGTGATGTTGATTTTCCGGATGTGGTCGGGTATGGAGTGCATCACCGGAATGAGCAGTTGTTCGTCGCAGAGCACGATTGCCGTGTCGCGGGGATTGTCTTCTGACAGGTGTGCCGTCAGCCGGGACAACAATTTCGCCTGACCGATAGCGGAAGGGACTGAAATGTATTCCAAGGTCTTGCCGTTGTGCAGGAAATTGTTGAAGTGTTCCATGCCCAGTTCGTTGGGAAAGGTCTTCAGGTTTTCCCGCAGATAGAATCCTGCTTCCTGGTGTTCGTTGGCGGTGTAATAAAGATCGTAATCCCAGTAGAAGGAGGCGCATCCGGCATCCCGGTAATGGGCGAAGATTTGTTTCTGGCAGGTGTTCAGGGCGTTGAAGCCGGCAATCAGCAGGTGGTCGGCGTGCGCATATTCCGTGATGTGCTCGCAGAAATGGCGTTCGTTCATCCCTTCATAGCAAATCTGCTCCCGGCTCAGGTTGTCCCGGAAATCCTTGTACGTGTCGTACAATTTGTCCCATACCTTTAAAAATTCCTGTTGTTCCCGGCTGTATTTTTCGGGGTTGAAACTGCTCCAGAATTTCCGAATGGCGGAGTTTTGCTCTTCCGTCAGGTAGGGAAAGCTGGATTCAAGCTTCTTCAAGGCAACCAGGTTGGAAAACAGGTCTTTGGCATCGACGAGGTATTTGTCGATGTCGTCGAAGTCGCCGAGCAACATGTTTCCCCAGAAATAGAAGTCCTCGAACTTTTCCGTGGAGCCGGAAACTTTGACGTAGGATTTGTATAATTTGATGATGAGCGCCAAGGGGTCGGCTTGTTTCAAGCCGGTATATTTTTCGATGTACTCGTTCAGGGTCAGGATTTCCGGCATCCAGACCGGTTTGTCGATTCGTTTTGCCAGTTCTTCGGCAAGGAAAAGTCCGGCGCGTTTGTTGGGAAAGATGACGGTCAGGCGACCGAAATCCGTGCCGTATTTGTCCACGATGTCTTTTGCCAGTAGCTGGAGAAACGAAGCCATAACGATAGAATTAAAAGTTTGCCATGCAAGGACAAAGTAACCAGGCGTTTTGTTTTGCTTGTCCCATTTTGTTATTATTTTTGTTGTGTCCGGTCGAAATGCCGGATAGGAGCAAAATTACAATTTTTGGATGATAAATTGTTATTTTGCGGGATTCACTGATGAAGGAAAAAAGATGTTAAAGGATTTATTGGAGAAAAACAGAAGTTTCCGCCGGTTTTATCAGGAGGTTCGCATACCCCGTGCGGAGTTGGAGGCGTTGGTGGGACAGGTTCGGTGGTGTCCTTCGGGACGGAATGCGCAGCCTTTGCGCTATGCCGTCGTGGACACGGAAGAGGCGTGTGCGCGAGTTTTCCCGCTATTGTCCTGGGCGGGCTATCTGACGGACTGGGCAGGTCCGGAGGAGGGGGAACGTCCGGCTGCCTATCTGGTGCAGTTGCTGGATACCCGGATTGTGGAGAATTGTTTGTGTGATGACGGGATTCAGGCGCAGACGATTATGCTCGGGGCGGTTGAGAAAGGCTATGGAGGATGTATCATCAAGGCTTTCAAGAACGAGGGATTGCGTGAGGTGCTTGCCTTGCCCGACTACATGAAGATTTTGTATGTCCTGGCTTTGGGCAAGCCCAAGGAGCAGGTGGTGGTCGAGGAGATGCGGGGCGAGGATTACAAGTATTGGCGGAGTGCGGACGGGGTGCATCACGTGCCGAAGAGAAAGGAAACGGAATTGATTTTCCGACAGGAGAAATAAGTGATTCAGATGAAGATATTGTGTGCGGAATATAATCCGGAAGGACAGGTGTCGGTGGTGCCGGTGGGGGACAATGCCCTGCTGCGCAACAATGATGACTTCTATCTTCCTGAATTTGCCGGCGGATTGAGTTGTGCGCCCCAGTTGGTGTTGCGGATTTGCAAATTGGGGAAAAGCGTGGGAGAGCGTTTTGCCGGGAGGTATTTTGAGGAAGTCGGCGTGGGCATCCGGTTTTATGCGGAGCATTTTGAGAAACAGTTGCAGGAGTCGGGACTGCCTGCCGGTATGGCTTCCTCGTTTGACGGAAGTGCCGCTATCAGTGCGTTGTTGCCGAAGGAAGAATGCGGCGGAGCGGAGTATGCTTTTCGGGTGAACGGAGAAACCGTGTACGAGGGAAGTTTCGGGGAGTTGCCTTGTTCCGTGGAACACTTGCTCTCTTTTGCTTCCGATTTTTATACCTTGAAAATCGGGGATTTCCTGTTTTGCGGGAATCGGTTCCGGTATCGGGGATTGAAAGAGGGGGACCGGTTACAGGTTTGTTTCCGGGGAAAGGAATGGATGAATTTTAAATTAAAGTGATTAATAAATGGCTGCCGGGTGCAGCCGTAAATCTGATGTCTATGAGAAAATTTGTAAGTATTTTTTGCGTGTGTTTGCTGGGGCTTGCCGCCCGGGCACAGGAAAGTTATGTTCCCGCTCCGGAAAATCTTGAAGCCCGCAAGGAGTTTCAGGACAATAAGTTCGGAATTTTCCTGCACTGGGGACTGTACAGTATGCTGGCTCAGGGGGAATGGACGATGACTAATCAGAATCTGAATCATCTGGAGTACCGGAAACTGGCTTCCGGATTTTATCCCTCAAAATTCAATGCCGCCGAGTGGGTATCTGCTATCAAGGCTTCCGGAGCGAAGTACATTTGCTTTACCAGTCGCCACCACGAGGGTTTTTCCATGTGGGATACCCAATTTTCGGATTACAATATTGTCAAAGCCACTCCTTTCAAACGGGATGTGTTGAAGGAATTGGCGGACGAGTGCAAGAAGCAGGGGATAAAGTTGCACTTGTATTATTCCCACCTGGATTGGGACAGGGAGGATTATTATCCTCTGGGGCGTACCGGACGGGGAACCGGGCGTACCGCTCACGGAGAATGGAAGACGTATTACCAGTTTATGAACGACCAGTTGACGGAGCTGATTACCAAGTATGACCCGGCGGTCATTTGGTTTGACGGTTGGTGGGACCAGGACCAGAATCCGGATTTCGACTGGCAGTTGCCGGAGCAGTATGCGATGATTCACAAGCTGAAACCTTCCATTTTGATTGGCAATAATCATCATCAGGTGCCTTTTGTCGGGGAGGATATTCAGATTTTTGAACGCGACCTGCCGGGCGAGAACAATGCGGGGCTGTCCGGACAGGACATCAGTCCGTTGCCTTTGGAGACTTGCGAGACGATGAACGGCATGTGGGGATATAAGATTGTGGACCAGAACTATAAATCGGTGAAAACCCTGGTGCATTATCTGGTGAAGGCTGCCGGAAGGAATGCCAATTTGTTGATGAACATGGGACCGCAGCCGAACGGCGAACTGCCTGCTGCCGGGGTTGAACGGTTGAAGGCGATAGGTGAGTGGCTGAAAACCTACGGCGAGACGATTTACGGCACCCGTGGCGGAGAGATTACACCGAGGGACTGGGGAGTAACTACTCGCAAGGGAAATAAATTGTATGTGCATATTCTGAATCTGGAGGACAAGGGGCTGTTTTTGCCGTTGACCGACAAGGTGAAGAGTGCGGTTGTCTTTAAGAATAAAAAGCCGGTGAAGTTCTTGCAGGACAAGAACGGCGTGGTGCTGGAGCTGTCGGAAACTCCCACGGACATGGATTATGTCGTGGAATTGACTTTGAAATAATTGATTGGTGGTAGATTTTGACTGTTTTGCCCTTGGAAATGCGTTTTCAGGGGGTAAACGGTGAATAATGAATACGATGAAACGAGAGGATTTTAGAATCGAGATATGTACGAATTCCGCTGAGAGCGTGAGGGCGGCGGTTGCGGCGGGTGCTGACCGGATAGAGCTTTGTGCCGGTATGCCGGAGGGGGGGACAACCCCTTCTTATGGAGAAATCGCCTTGGTCCGGGAGCTGATTCCTGCCGGTATGCACGTCATCATCCGTCCTCGGGGCGGGGATTTCCTGTATAGCGAGGAAGAGTGCGAGATTATGTGCCGGGATATTGAAATGGCACGTAAAATCGGGGTAGACGGGGTGGTTATCGGATGCCTGACCGCCGACGGGGAAGTGGATGCGGACAAGATGCGGAAACTGATGTCTGTTGCCGGAGATATGTCGGTGACTTTCCACCGGGCGTTCGATATGTGCCGAGACCCTTATCGCGCCTTGGAAGCGATAGAACAACTCGGTTGCAATCGAATCCTGACGTCGGGGCAGCAAGCATCTGCCGAAGCGGGGATTCCGCTGTTGAAAGGATTGGTTGACCGTGCCCGCCAGGTCATCATCATGCCCGGTTGCGGTGTGAACGGAGGAAATATCCGAAAGATTGCCGAAGCGACGGGAGCCTGTGAGTTTCATCTGTCCGCCCGCATTAGCGTCGGCAGCGATATGATTTATCGCAATCCAGCCGTTTCCATGGGAGGAACGGTGCAGGTTGCCGAATACGGCAGGGATGTGACGAGCGCGGACAAAGTGCGGGAAGCGATAACGGCTTTGGAACAAGCGTAGGTCTTTTCGGAAAGTCGAAAAAAAAAGCGGACGAAGTGAGGCATTCCCCCATTCGTCCGCTTTTCTCTTTTATCCTGTTTTAGAGTTTGTGTATGGTTTTCATCAGTTGTTCGCCCAAGCCGATGGTGTAGCCTTGTGAAATGAAGACAATCCGGTTGAAGGTGTCTGCAATGACAAAAATCGGCAGGTTATCGTGCGGGAGTTTCATGTCTTCCTTAATCATTTTTTGAATGGCGTTTCCTTGGTCTACTCCGAAAGTAATCGTGCGGGGCAGGTTGGGAAATTCGCCGGCATTGAAACTGTTCAGTTGCTGTTCGTCCGGGAAAAGCAGTACCATGCTACGTCCCCACGCTTCAAATTCGCTTTTCAGGGCGGCAATGTCCCTTAATGCGTGATTGGTCGGTTCCTGACGAGCACCGAGGATGCCGACGATGAAATAGCCACGTCCGGTGGTTTGCAGAATGCTTTGCGTTTCCGTTTTGCCGGCGGGCAGGAACGGTGCTTCCGAATTCAGGCTTCCGATGACTTTCACTTCGTCCGGGTTTTCCCGCATCACCAGTTCCGTGCGTGTGGTCTTGTCCTTGGCGATATTGAAAAACGTGGTGTTGCTGAGTACTCCTCCGTTGGCAAGGCGAGTGCCTGTCACCAACATATAGTAGCCGGTGTCCAGGGGCATCGGCTGTTTTAACAGGTTTTCCCAGTTGCTGCTGTTTTCTTCCGGGAAGACGAGCAGTTGAAATGTTCCGTTATGGTATTTGGAGAGGGTAAAGTGGGAGTAATACAACGGGTTGGACAGGGCTTTGACCGGTTTGTATCCGGCTTGCAATTTGCCTTGCGGGACATTTTCGTGCGTGGTTGCCGTGAAATCGACATCCTGCCATTTGCCGTCCTTGCCTGCATATTGGGTCTTGCCGGTCACTTCGTCGATGCGGGAGGCGATGCCCAGGCTTCTCAAAACTGCCACGTAGAAAATGTTCCTTGAATGCTTGTCGGCGACCCGGGCTTTCCAGACGCCTTGTGGCATCATCGGTATGCCTTGCGGATTCAGTTCGTCTTTGAGGGTGATGTTTTGTACGCACCATTGGGTCCAGACGGCGGGGTCTTTCCGGATTGCCTCGGCAAGTTCCGGGTCTATGGCTTCTTGGAAATAAGACTTGTAAGGAGTCAACATTTCGTTTGCCACCCGTGGGTTCAGCATGTAGGCGGAGAAAAGCGGACTGTCTGAAGACGGGGTGTTTTGCAGGTGGTCGGAGAGGACGTGTTCGGGCGTATCCCGCAGGTCTTTTGCCGAGATAACCTGGAGGAGTCGGAGGGCTAATTCTCTTTGATTTGGTTGCGTCTTTTTCAGGAAAGCGACAAGCTGGTCGTGATTCCCCCGGCTGGCTACGAGCAGGGAAACCAAGGATTCGTTGGACTTCATGCCCAACGCTTTTGCTACTTCTCCGGCGCGTTCCGGAGTCATGAACGTGGCGGTATAGGCGTTGCGTATGGAATCTTCCTGTGCCATGCGCCGGTCGTTTTCGGCTCGCTGTTCCGGTGTGACTGTTACGGGAGTCACCTTTTCGGCGGGAGGAACGATGTCTATCGCCACACTGCCTTTTTCACCTGCCTGCTTGTCCAGGATGAGGGTCATGGCGGTGTCGCTGGCAAAAGAGAGTTTTCCGAAACCGAACCGTTTGCCGTCGGTTGCCCAGACCAGCATATCTCCCTTACCGGCGGAAAGGGCGGTTTTTCCGTTGTCGTCTGTGCGTTTGGAGGCAACGGTGTAAAATTCCGCGTAATTGTAGATTTTAAAATCGACCTGTGCGTCTTTTACCGGTTGGCGGTCGGCAGACAGGACGGTAATGGTTGCCTGTGTGGCAGGCGCATAATTGTCGATGACATTGATTTCCGTGTATCCGGAAGTACGGCTCATGACTTCTTCCGGACCGTCATAGCGACCGAATACTTTGGTGTGCATCAGCATCCCCCGGCTGGCAGGGGCGTTGAACCAGCCCAGGTCCAATACTGGCTCCGGTTCGCAGGCGCCTAGGAAATGCCATTTCCCGTCCACCCAGGCTTCCACCCAGGCGTGGTTGTCGTCGGTGTGCGCCCAGCGGGGCGTGTAAACCTGACGTGCCGGAATGCCCACGGAACGAAGTGCCGCCACCAGAAAAGTGGATTCTTCACCGCAACGCCCGTAAGCTGTTTTTACGGAAGCCAACGGGGAACTGGTACGGGAGTCGGAAGGGGTGTAAATGACCTTTTCATGACACCAGTGGTTCACTTCCAGCACGGCATCATAGAGCGAGAGGTGTTTTACCCGGTCTTTCAGTTCTTCATAAAAGACTTTTCGGGATTCGTCGAGGTTTTCATTGTTTACCCGAACAGGCAGCACGAAGTGGCGAAATTCCCGTTCCGGAACGAGTTTGCCCCAGGGCATTTCTTTTTTTGCCTGCAAGGCGTATTGTACGTTCATGAGGTGATACGCTCCGGTGTAGTCCGTGATGTCGCCGACGGGCATATATGCGTAGAGAAACGTCAGTGCTTCTCTCTCTTCCGGAG
>CAMWQQ010000054.1 GCA_947176455.1 uncultured Odoribacter sp.
CGGGTAATCAATGCCGAGAATATCAAAAGGGAGATGTATATGTTCATCGCCTTGTCCCTGTTGATCACCGCCGTCATCCTCTACCTGTTTTTCCGTTCTTTCCGCATTGTCGGATTCTGTGTCGGCATCATCGGTCTCAGTGTCGTATGGGCGATAGGTTTTATGGCAATGCTGGGTACCAAAATCACCCTGCTGACCGCTATGCTACCACCTTTGCTGATTGTCATCGGGATTCCCAACTGCGTCTATATGGTCAATAAGTACCATGCGGAATATGTGAAACACGGCAACAAAATCAAAGCCCTGCAACGAATGGTGCAAAAGGTCGGAAATGCCTCTCTGCTGTCCAACCTGACCACCGCCGCAGGTTTCGCCACGTTTATCATCACCTCCAGCCGCATCCTGGTGGAATTCGGGTTAATCGCTTTCCTCAGCATCACTTGCGTATTTCTGATTTGCCTGATTCTGATTCCCGCCGTATTCAGTTATCTGCCCGTGCCCGATGCCAAGCAAACCAAGCATCTGTATAACCCGTTCATCAATCACATCATCGGGAAATTGGTTTTCCTGGTCGTCAACCGGCGACATGCGATTTATTACATCACGAGCATACTCATTGTTGCCGGCATCTGTGGCATCTCCCTGATGAAAACCACCGGATTCATGGTTGATGACCTGAAAGAAACCGACCCGATTCGCCAGGACCTTGCCTTTTTTGAATCGAACTTCGACGGACTGATGCCTCTTGAAATCGCCATAGATTTCCTGAAACCCAACCAGGTGTTCAAACTGAACAATCTGGAAAAACTGGACCGTCTGAGCAAGGAACTGTCCCAAGATGAAGAGCTTTCCAAAGCCCTGTCGGTCACGGAAGCGGCAAAATTCGCAAACCAGGCTTATTATAACGGAAAAGCCTCCTATTATAAACTGCCCACCAACATGACCAAGAATTTCATCATGAAATACGTCATGGAGTCCACCGGAGGCATGAACGAGATGTCCAAATCTTTTGTCGATTCCACCATGCAGGAGGTTAGGCTCAGTTTCCGGGTCAAGGACATCGGCACCAAGAAAATGGAGGAGAAAGAACGTCTGTTGTATCAGAAATTGGAAGAAATTTTCCCGTCGGACAAATACAAAACGACGGTAACGGGGTCGAGCATCATTTTTTTCAAGGGAAATCAGTACCTGATTACCAACCTGTTTTCCTCCCTAGCATTGGCAATCATACTCATTGCCAGCTTTATGGCGTGGATGTTCAAAAGCAAACGAATGGTGCTGATTGCCTTGGTGCCCAACGTGATTCCGCAAATCATCACGGCGGCCATTATGGGTTACGCCGGCATTCCGATAAAGGCATCCACGATTCTCGTGTTCAGTGTCGCCTTCGGAATCTCCGTGGACAATACGATTCACTACCTGGCAAAATACAGGCAAGAATTGCAAACAACCAACTGGAACATTCATCAATCGGTGGTACGGGCGTTAAAAGAAACCGGACAAAGCATGATTTACACTTCCATTATCCTGCTCTTCGGTTTCGGCATCTTCTGCCTTTCCAGCTTCGGCGGAACATTTGCCTTGGGTTTGCTCACCTCCATTACCTTGTTCGGTGCCATGCTGGCGAACTTAGTCCTGCTCCCGTCATTGTTGCTCACCATGGAACACAGCATTACCAACAAAACGTTCCGGACGGAACCATTGCTCCAAATTTACGATGAAGAAGAGGACATCGATGAAGATAAGTTGAGAATAGAAAAACAGACGACAGCGGAAGAAGCCGACTGCGAAAGCGACAGCTAATCCGTCAGGATGCGCTCTCGCTCTCTTTCACCATTTGCAAGGCTTTGATTTCCTTCACCACGTCGTCCAGCAATTGCGAGGACCCTATCCGGAAATATTTGGGCGTAAGCCACTCGCTTCCCAGCACGTGGTCGACAATGGTCATATAACGAATCGCACTTTGCGCCTTGGTGATTCCTCCGGCAATCTTCAAGCCCACCCGTTTGCCTGTCTGCGCATAATACTGTTTCACCGCCTCGCACATAACATAAACGGACTCCGGAGTGGCATTCACCGGCACTTTGCCTGTCGAAGTCTTGATAAAATCAGCGCCCGCGTATGCGGCAATCAAAGAAGCGTTAAAAATGGTCTCCACATCTTTCAGTTCACCGGTTTCCAAAATGACCTTCAAGCGAACTTTCTCGCACACCTTGCGAATCGCCAGCAATTCACGGTAAACCTTTTCATAATTCTTCTCCAATAAATCACCCACCGACAGAACCACATCCACCTCCTGGGCTCCAGCCGCAACAGCCATTTTGCATTCCGCCAACTTTATCTCGGTAAAAGTCTGGGCATTCGGAAAACTGCCGGCAACCACGGCGGTCTGTATGTCAGAAGATTGCAACTGTTCACGCACCAGCCCGGCGTAATTCGGGAAAACGCAAACGGCCGCAACGCCCTTCAAATCGTATTTCTTTAATTTTTTCAACAGCTCGATCACGAAATTTCTGACGGCCTCTTCCGTCTCTGTCACCCGCAACGTCGTGTAATCCATACAGGACACGCAAAATTCAAGATTCTTGATGCAGTAAGCCTGTTTAATCTCTTTTTCCACCACTCCGTCCAGGTCAAACTGTATGCGTTCGTCCAAATTAACGCAACTATGCGTTGTTAAAATTTCTGATATATTACTCATATTCGACCATTTATTATCTTACGAAATGCGACAACCGCTACAAGCCCAACCGTTTTCTCTCGCTCCCGGATAATTTTGCCGCTACCAAGCGGTAGGACCTTTCTATCCACATCTGAAGTATGCTGTCGCTTACAGAACCATCTATTAGTACGGTATTCCAATATTTTTTGTTCATGTGATACCCCGGTTGTACTGCCGGAAATCTCTCTCTCAATTCCACTGCCTCGTCAGGGTCGCACTTGAGGTTCATTTTTAACTCGGCTTCATCCATAGGTACCATGCAGAACATCTTGCCTCCGACCTTGAAAACCAGCACGTCGTCCCACAATATCTCGGTTGTCGCTTGCTTTAAAGACTGGCAATATCCGGTTAATTCCTCAATATTCATGGTTACAAATTTACGCAATGTTTGTGAGCTTTTAAACTTTTCTTGCTAAAAATATTTATCTTTGAAAGTCATAACCGACAAAGGCTTTGGAAAAGAACTCCCTATCCTTTTTAGGCATAACTCGTTTAGGACAAGCCTGCAAATCTTCTATTTAGAAGTGGTGTGAATCATTTAAAAAAGACAGTCATATGGCAAAGAAAGAAGGAAGCGAAACCCCGTTGATGAAACAATACTATACGACCAAGGCGAAGTATCCTGACGCTATTCTCCTCTACCGCATGGGCGACTTTTACGAAACATTCGGAGAGGATGCCATTACCACATCACGCATATTGGGCATCACCCTCACCAAAAGGTCATCCGGTTCGCCGGGTACCGTCGAACTGGCGGGTTTCCCATATCATGCCCTCGAAACCTACCTGCCGAAACTGGTAAGGGCAGGACAGAGGGTGGCAATCTGCGAACAACTGGAAGACCCGAAAAAGACCAAATTTCTGGTGAAACGAGGAGTCATCGAATTGGTCACTCCCGGCGTTTCTTACAGCGAATACTGCACCGACAGCAAAAGCAACGTATTCCTTGCCTCCGTTTATTTCGACAAGACGGAAGCGGGACTGGCCTTGCTGGACCTGTCGACGGGTGAATTTCTGACCACCGAAGGTCCGCACGCCACCATCGACAAACTGCTGAACAGCTTTCAACCGAAGGAGGTCATCTATCCCCGGGGGCAGGAAAACCGTTTCCACGAACTTTTCGGCAATAAGTTTTATATCTACCCTATCGAAGAGTGGTTCTTCGACCGGGATGCCGCTACCGAACGCCTGACCAAGCATTTTGAAGTAACTTCGTTGAAAGGATTCGGCATCGAAAAACTGCCCTACGGCATTTCCGCCGCCGGTGCCGTTTTGAATTACCTGGAAATGACGAAGCACGATATGATTTCGCACATCACGTCCATTTCCCGGATTGACGAATCGCATTGCGTCCTGCTGGACAAATTCACCCTTCGGAACCTGGAACTGCTGCATTCCTCCTACGAAGGAGGACACTCGCTGGCGGACATCATCGACCGCACGATAACCCCCATGGGAGGACGCACCCTGCGCCGCTGGCTCTGTATGCCACTGAAATCACCGGAAGAAATCAATAACCGGTTGGACATCGTGGATTGTTTTATCCGGCAAGAAAAGGAACGCATGGAAATGGAAAGCCTGTTGGAAAGCATCGGCGACCTGGAGCGACTGGCATCCAAAATCGGCGTGTGTCGGATTACGCCACGCGAAATGAACCAGCTCAAAATTGCCCTCTCCTGCATCGAGCCCCTCAAAACCGCCTGCCTGCAATCCGCCAGTCCTGCCTTGCAGAAAATGGCGAGCGAACTGGACTCTTGCCAACCGCTCTACGAAAGCATCCTCACGCAATTGCAGGAAAATGCGCCTCATCAGGTCACCAAAGGCAATGTCATCCGGGAAGGAGTTCACGCCGAACTGGACGAACTGCGCAACATCTCAAGTCACGGAAAGGAAAAACTGCTGGAAATACAGCAACGGGAAATCGAAGCCACCGGCATCCCCTCGCTGAAAATAGGATTCAACAACGTATTCGGCTATTACATCGAAGTCACCAAGGCTCACAAGGACAAAGCCCCGGACACCTGGATTCGCAAACAGACCCTGGTCAACGGCGAACGCTACATCACCCCGGAACTGAAAGAATACGAAGACAAGATTCTGGGGGCGGAGGACCGGATTCTCGCCATTGAAACCGAACTGTATAACGCCCTGTTGCAAGAAGCTTTTCGATACATCCGTCCGCTTCAAAACAACGCCCGGATTATCGCGGCTATCGACGTGATGATTTCTTTTGCGGAGGTATCCATCTCCAATCATTACTGCCGTCCGGAAATCAACGACTCCGATGTCATTGACATCAAGGAGGGAAGGCATCCGGTCATCGAAAAGCAATTGCCACCCGGAGAAGAGTACATTTCCAACGACGTGTACCTTGACCAAAAGACCCAGCAAATCATCATCATCACCGGACCGAATATGGCAGGTAAATCCGCCTTGTTGCGCCAGACGGCACTCATCATCATTCTGGCACAGGCGGGCTGTTTCGTCCCCGCACAATCCGCCTCCCTGGGAGTCGTGGACAAGATTTTCACCCGCGTCGGCGCATCCGACAACATTTCCCAAGGAGAATCCACCTTTATGGTCGAAATGAACGAAGCCGCCAACATCCTGAACAACATTTCCGACCGCAGTCTGGTGCTGTTCGACGAACTGGGACGTGGCACCTCCACCTACGACGGCATCTCGATTGCCTGGGCAATCGTCGAATACTTGCACGAACACCCCAAATATCGGGCAAAAACGCTGTTCGCCACCCACTACCACGAACTGAACGAAATGGAACGGTCGTTCAAAAAAATCCGGAACTACAACGTCTCGGTGAAGGAAGTCGGGAACAAGGTGATTTTCCTGCGCAAATTGGTCAAAGGAGGCACCAACCACTCTTTCGGTATCCAGGTCGGCAAAATGGCAGGCTTGCCCCAATCCGTCATCAAAAGAGCGGATGAAATCCTGAAACAACTGGAAAACGACCGGGACAAAAACAACACAATCCAGAAAAACGTGGAGCACATCGCTTCGGAAAGAGAAGGAATGCAACTCAGTTTCTTCCAACTGGACGACCCCGTGCTGTCGCAAATCAGGGACGAAATCGCCGGACTTGACATCAACAGCCTGACTCCTCTGGAAGCTCTAAACAAACTCAGCGAAATCAAAAAAATTGCAGGTATTTGAGCCGAACAAATAAAGGATGCCAAATTTGGCATCCTTTGTCATTTATATCCCTCTACCTTTACTTTCGCTTTAATTTCATACCGACAATCACCACATTGTCAATCGGTCGGTCATTTCGGTTGGTCTTGACGGAGGCAATCTTGTCCAAGACATCCAGCCCCTCGACCACTTCGCCGAAAACCGTATAGTCTCCGTCCAGGAACGGGGTTCCTCCGACCGACTTGTACAACTCCCGGACTTCCGGGGTGAAGCGGTAAGGATTTTCGCCGGCAAACCGTTCCTCGATTTTGTCGTTAATCATCCGAACCAAACTGTCGGCACGCTGTTTCTGCCCTTTTCTGAGGTAGCCCAGGTGCTCCTCTTTTACGTCACGGTACAATTCCTCGCCGTATTTATTTTTCGCCCGGTTCAAGCGTTGCTGCTCCAACACATCCAGTTGCTTGTCGGTATAGGTTTTCCCCTGCACGATATAAAACTGCTCGCCGGAGGATTTCTTTTCCGGATTCACCTCATCGCCTTGCCGGGCCGCCGCCAAAGCTCCTTTCACGTGCCGGTATTCCGGCAGAATTTCCGCATCAAGGGTGTAGCCCGGGTCGCTTGCCCCCACCAATCCGTCCGCCGGAGCGTTCTTCGAGTCGGAAGCCCCGCCCTGTATCATAAATCCTTCGATGACCCGGTGAAACAACAGACTATCGTAATGCCCCGCTTTCGCCAGTTTCAAGAAATTCTCGCTATGCCGGGGAGTCCCCTCGTACAGTTTCACTTTCATCACGCCCAAGTTGGTGGTAATCTCCACCAATTTGTACTTTTTCGCTCCCGACGCATACCCGGAAAGCAAAACAATCAGCAATAAGCCTGTCCACTTTTTCATATCCGTTCTTATTCTATTTCCATTTTTTCAATGACCACATCCCGCACCGGTCGGGCATACTCGTCCGTTTCCTGGGCGGCAATCCGGTCCAATACGTCCAGTCCCTCGATGACTTCGCCGAACACCGTATATTCGCCGTCCAGATGCGGCGTTCCCCCAACCGTCGTGTACGCCTTGACCTGTTCTTCCGAAAGTTGCAATTTGACGTGTTCAAACTGCTCCCGGGCGGCTTCCGACAATTCCCGGTTTATCCGCATCAGGCTTTCGTAATCGTCTGCCAACTGATACTTTGCGATTTCCGCCTCCCTCGCCGTCTTCAAACGATTGAAAAGGGCAACATAGCGGTTGTTGTTGATTTTTTCCACCACCCGGTCCAGCGAATCCGTAGCAAACACTTTCCCCTGGACGATGTAAAAATGGGAACCGCTCGACCGGCGTTCCGGATTGACGTTGTCGCTTTCCCGGGCGGCCGCGACGACACCCCGCCGATGAAAATACCGGGGCAGGATTTCCGCCGCTATCGTATATCCGGCGTCCCCGTCTCCCAGCAACATACCCGGACGTGCCGTCTTGGACTCAGGGTCTCCAGCCTGTATCATGAAATCCTGGATGACCCGATGAAACAGCATTCCGTTGTAATATCCCTCCCGAACCAATTTAAGCATATTCTCCCGATGTCCCGAAGTCTCGTCATACAAGCGGAATCGGATGTTTCCCAGAGAAGTTTTCATATTCACCACCGTACCGGCTTCTTTCCGGCAAGCGCCTGCCAAAACGCACAGGCAAAATAACCAAATGACTCTTTTCATGTTTTGATGCTTCTTTTCGTATCTTGCAAAATTAACGCTTCCCCCGACAAAGTAAATCTATTTTTCTATAAATTTGTGCAGGAATATCTTTCTTAATCCATATATTTGCATTCAAATATCATACACCATGAAATTAGTGTCGGCTTTTTTGGTTTTAGGCTGTTTTATCGCAGGATGCGCGGACGGCGACTTGCCTTCCAAGCACCTGAGTCGCATTTCCGTTATCCGGGAATCGGAACTGACCCCTGCCGATAACCAAATCAACCGCACAACGCCGAAAACCGAAATCCAGCAACCGAAGCCGCAACAACCGACTCCACCAGTGACTTCGGCAACACCGGTAACATCGGCTCCGCCACAGCAATCCTATTCCCAGTACCACGTCATTGTCGCCAGCTACAGCGCTGCGGAAAAAGCCAAAGCCGAAAAAATGGTCGCCAAACTGAGGTCCAAGAATTACCCGGCAACCTTAATCTATTCTTCACAAAGATACCGCATCAGTATCGAAAGTTTCTCTTCGGAAGTAGAAGCCAATGCCGCACGCGACGACTACCGCTCCATAACGGACCGGCAAGACATCTGGGTTCACAAGGTGAACTGATCAATAGAGCAACATCGCCGTTACGAAAACCGCTCCGAACAAAAAGCCAAGATAAACCTGCAAAGGGGTATGTTTCTTTAAATACAGCCGACTGGAAGCAAGCAAACCTGCCAGTACAAGCATTGTCATAAAACTGCTCCGCACATCTCCGGAATACTTCAAACCCAAAACCAGCAAAAAACCGCACACCCCGCCAATCGCCGTCATGTGCATACTGATTTTCCACCTCAATGTAATCACTGAAAAGAGAGACAACAGGACAATCATCACCAGATACAACTGCTGTACAATATCCGTATAGGCAACCCGTCCCAGCAACCAGAACCCCAAAAAGGCGAAAACCACTACGGTCAAAACGGGGTATATCCTTTCCTGCTTGTTATCCAAGTGGTAATCCTTGATGAAACGGAGATGACGCAACAAAGGCAGGCAAGCCAAGGGCAAGAGCAACAACATAAACAGCGTCACCAGATAGCAATACCACTTCACCCCCTCCGGAATCAACAAAAACCAGGAAGGAATATGGAAAAGCAAATACAGGATATAAACAGGCATCAACACGGGATGCAGGACAACAGACAGCGTCCTCGCCAGCCAATGAAACACAGAAAATGTATGCACGTGGATTCTCATAGCATCATTATATTTCTCTCCTCAAACGGGCAACAGGAATATCCAGCATTTGCCGATATTTTGCAACCGTCCGCCGGGCAATCTGAAAGCCTTTCTTTTCCATAAGCGCCACCAGCTCGTCATCCGTCAACGGTTTCCTTTTATCCTCCTCGTCCACCAGGATTTTCAGCATATTCTTCAATTCTCCCG
>CAMWQQ010000055.1 GCA_947176455.1 uncultured Odoribacter sp.
CCGATAATCAGATTGACCTTGCCGGTTTCAAAAGTGACATTTATATCTGACAAAACCCGCTTGTTGTCAAAAGATTTAGATAAATCCTCCACCCGAATCATTACAACATAATTTGCGTTAAAACCAGATTTGCCGTCAAAATGGCGATGCTGCTATCCACCACAGCTCTCGTCCCCGCTTCTCCCACTTCACGGGCACCGCCCTGCACGTAATAACCGTAGAAAGCAGGTATCGACGTGAATATGAAAGCGAAAAAGAGCGTCTTGACGATGGAATAGGTCACGTAATAGGGATTAAACGAAAAATGCAAGCCGTAAACAAAATCCTCGAAATTGACCACCCCGCTGATTAGTCCGGAAATAATACCTCCCAGAATGCCGATAAACACACTGAAAACGTAAAGTATCGGATTAATCACCAAGGAAGCGGCAATCTTAGGTCCCACCAGAAAAGCCACCGAATTGACCCCCATGGTCTCCAGTGCCTCTATCTGTTCCGTAATTCGCATGCTTCCGATTTCCGAAGCAATGTTACTGCCAATCTTGCCCGCCAGAATCAGACTCACAATCGTGGACGAAAATTCCAGCAACATCGTTTCCCGAGTCAGGTAACCAATCAAATAGCGGGGCAACAGGGGACTCTGCATATTATACGCCGTCTGCAAGGTCAGCACCGCTCCGATGAAAAAGGAAATGATGACAACCAGAACAATGGAATTCAAACCCAGTTTTTCAAATTCCAAGATCAGTTCTTTCCGGTACACTTTCCCCTTTTCCGGTCGTGAAAAAGCCTTGCCGATAAAAATAATATATAACCCCAGTCTGTTTAAAAACTTCATACTCACATCAATTAGAACTTCCACGAAGATATTCGCTGAAATCCAAGGTAAAAATATAAATTTCCAACCAAAAAAGCATTATATTTGGTATATCTTTTGAAAGCAGACCGCAAGGTGTTGAACTAAACTAAAACGACGCAAATGAACTCAAACTCGTACTGTGTGATCATGGCAGGAGGCATCGGAAACCGTTTCTGGCCCGTAAGCAACCAGCATTGTCCCAAACAATTTTCTGACATCCTGCATACCGGCAAGAGTTTCATCCGCCAGACCTATGAACGCATCGCACAGCTTTTTCCCAATCATCGCATTTTCATCGTGACCGGTGCCGAATATGAAGAAATCACCAAGAAACAGCTTCCGGAAATCCCGGACGAAAACATCCTGAAAGAGCCTTACGGCAGAAACACGGCAACCTGTATCGCCTATGCCGCCTATAAAATCCAGCTATTGCACCCGGACGCCTGCATGGTGACGTTGCCTTCGGACCATTTCATCAGCAATGAAGCGGCATATCTCCAGGACCTCAAGGAGGGAATGGAATTTGTTGAAAAGCAAGGCGGACTGCTGACGATAGGCATCACGCCCACACGCGCGGAAACGGAATACGGATACATCCAGGTCAAATCCAAAGACAAGGCACAGAAGATTTCCGCCGTGAAGACCTTCACCGAAAAGCCCAACGCGGAACTGGCGCAGATGTTTTACGACTCCGACGAGTTTTTGTGGAATGCCGGGATTTTCATCTGGAACGTCAAAGACATCATCCAGGAATTTCAGGCCTATATGTTTGACTTGCACGCGCTTTTCACTACGGACTGTAAACTGAACACCCCCGGAGAGTCCAAATTCATACAAAGCGTCTACGGACAATGCCACAACACCTCCATTGATGTCGGCATCATGGAGAAATCACAGCAGGTATATGTATTAAAAGGCAACTTCGGCTGGTCGGACGTCGGCACCTGGCACGCTTTCCACGCCCTCTGCGAGAAAGATGAAAACAACAACGTGTCCAATTCGGAAAAAGTGATACTGAACAACACGCACGACTGCATCATCAACGTGCCTCCCCGAAAGAACGTCATCGTCCAAGGTGTGGACAACCTCATCATAGCGGAAAAAGACCACTACCTCATGATTTGCCACCGCAACGACGAGGAGAAAATCAAACGGTTCGAAAAGTTGTTCCGCATAAAGAAATAAAAAAGTCGCTGGTTATCCAGCGACTTTTTTCATATCTTGTTGTTAATCAATATTCCCACAAGTCCTGCTCGTAATTGAATATCTCATTCTTAATGGCATCCGACTGCAAAACAGCATCGATACCCGTGGCATAGCTCTGAATGGGGCGGTTGTCGTAAGGATTGGTTTCCTTGATAATCCGGGAACTGAAAAACCGTTTCAGGAAAACATCGTCCAAACTCATACGCAAAGCATCGTTCTTGAAATTATAAACCCCTTGCTTAGCGAACAAGTCCCGGAATTCACCGTAATCCACCCAGAACAATTCGCGTTTGAGAATACCCTCCGCTTCATCCTTCACATATTCGCGGATGGGGCAAAGCGAGATAATCCGAACCTCCATACGGGAAGTACGCTTGTTTAAAAACCAAAGCTCCTTCACCTGGAAACGCTTCACTTCGTCCGTATGAATCTCATTCACCACAGGTGTTGCCACCATTTCTCCGGTCTCCTCGTCCCGTTTCCAAAGCGTATCCGTAGAACCGCCGAATTTTTGCTTGATGTCCTCAATGGTCAGCGGAGTGAGCAATTCATCTTCTTCGTAAGCCGTTTTAAACGATTTCTCAATACCGGTCATCAGCACGTCAATCAGTGACATTCGACCGTCCAGCGGTGCGGTCGGATAATAGAACGGCAAGTTCATTTTCTCACGCAAAACCAATTCGCGCCATACCGTCTTACACCACACGATATCCTCCGGTTCAACGTGAGGCAAAGCAATCGGAGCCTTCTCCTGATTATCTTCATTCTTTATCACGCTGTCAAAGAAAGCCTTGGAATTCTGCGCTCCGGCATAACCGGCCCACAGCAGGCAAGTCAAAAAGATGAGTATGATTTTACGATTCATAAGCTATAATATTAATCAATCCTATATGAAATAGACGGCAACTTACGGGTTGTTCCGTCAGGTCCTCTCACCACGATATTTTCAATGGTCAGCGTCTGATTTCTCTTCAACTTGTTAATCAGTTTCAACTGAGCATCGCTGAATCGTGCCTTGTTGGACTTGGGTTCTTCCTGCAAATATCCGTCGATCACGACATACATACTAAAATTCTCAACAGTAAATTTCAGGTCAAAATCAAAGTTTTCCATTTCCACATCCACCTGGCCGGCAGCCATCAACATATTCTTTTTGATTTTTCCACCTTGCAAGCCGTTCACCTTAGCCACCGGATTCGGCACGTCTTTCACCCGGAAAGTTTGCGTCTGCAACTGCCGCTTCTGTCCTCGCATCTTGGCAGAAACGGTAATCAGACAGTTCTTGCCCGCCGCATCCGGCCGAACAATGTAATTCCCGTCCTTGACCTTGCGAATCGTACCATTGGTTATCGTCGCCTCTATCGCATCCGGAGAAAGACCGGGAGCCGCCAATGACACCGGATTGTCCACTCCGACATAGAATACATTCATCTTGGTCGGAGAAATCACCACGGCGGGGTCTCCCACCTCATATTGCATCTCAAACGGTTTGGGCATCGTCGCACCGGAAGGAGTGATGTAATTGATAACTCCCTTCAGTTTCTTGATTCCCACAGAGTTTGCCGGTTCCGAATAGGTGGCAAAATCCCCTTGATAAGCCAGTTCCTTGCCATTGACAATCACCTGCGGCTGTTGCGTCGTATCCATGGCGGCGAGCATAATCTGCGCCTTGAACGTCTCTCCCTTCAACACATAACGGGAATCCGGAATCACCAAAGCATCCAGCTTGTTGAATTTGAAAGCTTCCGTATCGACCGAATAATACAGGTAGTTCACAATATCAGACTCCGTTTTCAGTACGTCCGTCTGCAACATGGTCAACAGGGTCACCACGCCAATCAGCGGAACACTTTCGAACTTTGAAGCCTCCCAGGATTTCAACCCGATATCCGTTTTCGAATCCTCCGTGGCAAGCGTTTGGGAAATCACCCGCTGCAACACCGTATCCCGCTTTCCGACATACCCCAGCACCAACTCCTTGTAAGTGGCAATCTTCTCACGCAGTTCCGCGCCTTTTCCCTCCAACAGCATCACCTGTCCGCCAATATCCAAGTTATCCTTTGACTGTATATTCATCACATCAGCCTCCTCCTCTCCGTCTGCCAGCACCACGAGCCTGTATTTCAACTGCTCAATGTAATCCACCAGTTCTTTGGCAACGGTCCGCAATTGATCAGCCTTCTTCTTTACCGGAGCCATTTTTCTGCGATTGAGATTGTAGGCCATCTCAATATCCGTGTAGACGTCCGCATTGTTCTGCTGAAGATTAGCGATGGAAGAGGTCAAGCCATATTGAACCTTGACAAAAGTATTCAACACATCGGCAGAGACATTCAATGCCAACATCGCCGTCAGCACCAAATACATCATGCCGATCATCTTTTGCCTCGGCGTTTCAGGACAATTTGCTGAACTCATTAGAAATTACGTTTATCAGTTATTATTCACCACACTCAACATATTGCCGTACACAGAATTCAAAGAAGCCACGTTGTTGGCAAGCTGTTGGGATTCCTGCTTGAACAGTTTCGTACTATCCAGGCTCAGAGATACGTTCTCCAGCATCTCTCCCATGTCTCCCTGCATGCCCCGGAAAGACTCCAGGCAACTCTTGGTTTCGTGAATCTGCAATTCATACAACGCATTCAACGCACTGATATTCTTATTGACGCCGGCAAGCTGCTGGGTATAATCACCCGCATTGCTCTTCAATTGCTGGCACTGTTCTTCCATCAATTTGTTCAAGGCACTGAAACTGCCGGCAGACTCACCGATAGTGCCTGCCAATTTCTCGCAATTGCTTTTAATCTGGTCGGTCAACGACTGAGCGGAATCCACCAGGAGACGATTGATATCGTTATAACCGGATGAAAATCCTTCCACCGAGTTTTGCAAAGCCTTGCTCATCTCCTGAGTACGTGCTCCCAGTTCATCGAATGACTCGGAAATCTTCGTCATTTTTTCCGCCACATCCGGAGTTTTTCCCACGACAGATGCAAAATTATCCGCCGTTTCGGCAATCTTGCATATTCCAGCCTTCAACCGATTCAAGTCGTCGGTTTCCAATCCCAAATCCACATTTCCGGCAATCGCAGGCATTGCGACAGCAGGAAGCGAAGCTTTTCCTCCGGAAACAGCGGCAACCGACGACTTCGCCGAGGTTTCTATCGCATCGTGTTTCAAATCATGTTTGCCCAATTCCGGGAATACCCGTGACCAATCGTAATGCTCCATCGGCGGTTCGAAAGCCGAAAGGAAGAAAATAAAAGCTTCCACCAACATTCCGGCAATCAACATGATACTTGCTCCAGGAAAGTGCATGATTTTAAACAAGGCACCCACAATTACAACTGACGCACCCCAACTGTTAACATACCCCATTATCGTCTTGTACGCCTTTGACTCAAAGATCTTCATACTCTTGGATTTTAATATTCAATTCTCGTTCTAACTGTCCGAAAGCCAATAAAACACCTCGTAGAATCCTCATACTCGAATGTCCGGCTACCACACTGTAAATAAAGCGCAATATCTTTCCACGAACCACCGCGTATCACTTTCCGTTTGAAAATCTTATTGTCGGTCTTCTTGGCAGTAATCTGATAATACGGGTTCAAGTCGTGAGTCACCTGATATGCTGACTCGTCATAAGCATCCGCAGTCCATTCTGCCACATTGCCCGCCATATCATACAAACCGAAACCGTTGGGCTCATAAGTACCGACAGGAACCGTCACGAAACCGCCGTCACTGATGTAATTACCCCTCAATGGCTTGAAGTTGGCAAGGAAACAACCCTTCTTGTTCCGAGTATAAGGACCGCCCCAAGGATATTTCGCTCCCATCAAACCACCTCGTGCGGCATATTCCCATTCCACTTCGTTCGGCAAACGCCATTCCTGTACCCGAACACTTGAATAGGAGTTGAACAATTGCGTTCTCCAATGACAGAAAGCTCTTGCCTGGTGCCAGTTCACACCCACCACCGGATAATTGTCATATCCCGTATGAGTAAAATACTCGCGCACGTAAGGTTCGTTATAAGAATAGGTCAAGTCTTTCAACCAACACAAGGTGTCCGGATAGACCTTTACCTTTTTCTTCATGACAAAAGAGGAACGTCCCTTGATGGGCTCCTTTTCTCCGTCGGCATTAATAACCACACCGCCCTTGTAGGTTCCGGTTTCCGGGTCATAGAACCGGTCGTTTTTGGCAGCCTGCGCAAAATCATACCAAGAATAGGAATATTCCAGCTTCCGGACATCCACCTCGTCAAAACCGATTCGGTCATCCCCCTGATACAACATTCCCGCCAAAGCCTCCTTGTACTCCTCGTTGCGCATGTCGATTCTGGCCTGGAAATTCAAACGAGGGGGCTCCAGCAATTCCCCTTTCTTGTTTTTCATCAGGAACTCTTCATGCCCCTCGTCAGCCAGACGCTGACGCCGAATGGAGTCGATGACCCACGCCACAAACTGCCGGTATTCATCGTTGGTGATTTCAGTCTCATCCATCCAGAAAGCCGGTATGGAGACCGTCTTGGCCGCCGCCGACATCGTCCAGGTGATATCCTCGTCGTTGTTACCGATATTCAAACTACCGGTCGGAATCAACACCATGCCGTAAGGCTGAGGCTCAAACCATTTTTTGGCTTTCCGTGTCCCGACTAATTCCCCTCCACCATTATAAGGTGAACAAGCAAACATGAAAGAAGCAATAAAGATTGATACGAACCACTTTATGTACATAATGTCCTGTTTTTACAAAAATCTTACACTCTTATATATTTTCTGTCTTTTTCCTACTTCCATACCGAAACTGTAAGAAAGCGTCACTTCGTGCGAACCTCCTACATATCTTCCGGTTCCTCCCATATTCCAGTCATAACTGTATCCCACCATGATGCCGTTCTTCAACTCCACCCCTCCCATAAATATCACCGCCTCTTCATAACGGTAAGAAACTCCCCCCCAGTACATCTTCCTAAAAACAGCATTGGCATTGATGCTGTATTGCGCGCTCACAAAATCAGTCATGACGTAAGCGGACGGCTGAATGTCCCAGTCCGATGCCAGTTCAATCGTATATCCCCCAGTCAAATACAGATGGGGAGCCAAAAAGAACCGACCGGTCTGCCCGACCGTGAATCCCGGTTTCGTCAAATGAGAAACTGCCGCTCCGGCATAATACTTCTTGCCTGACAGAAAAACGCCCGCCCCCAAGTCAAACTTAATCTTGGAAATGTCTTCCTGATTAATGGCAGGGTCGTCTCCCGGCTGAGTGTGATTCTCATCGTTCGGAATGTGATAATCCGAACCGATTTTCTCATTGACAATCCCAAACTTCACTCCTACACTCAAAACACTCAGACCTAACGTCCGTTTATATGAATAATCCGACATCAGGAGCAGTCTTGTCTGCAATCCCAATTTGTCAGTCATCACATTCAAACCAAATCCGCCCTCTATCCCTTTTATCTTCAGAGGACCGTCCACGTTCAACGCATACGTCTCAGGAGCGTCCGGCATCGACTGCCACTGATTCCGGTAAATGCCGGAAACGACCCAGTGTCCCTGCTGTCCCGCAAACGCCGGATTCACCGTCATGTGGTTGAACATATTCTGGCTAAACTGAGGATCTTGCTGTGCCTTTGCAAGCAGGTTTAGTGCCAGAAAAAGCAGTATCCATATGCCTGTTTTCATCGCCACGCCGTCCTTAGTTAGCATTTCCGCGGTAAAAATAACCATTTTTTTGCAATCAGTCTGCAAAATTCAAGGCAAAACTATACAAAAAAATCATAACGACACCTTTATTTCCTCAATTCTCGCATTTTTAACACTCAGAATTTTAAAAATAAGATGATTTAACGTGATGACATCCCCCTCCTGGGGAATGCTCTCATTAAAATACAATATCAAGCCCGCCAAAGTCTCATACTCTTCCCGCTCTTCCAGTCCGAGATGATATTTTTCATTCAGATAATCCACCTCCAGACGTCCGGAAAAGATGTATTCCCCATCGGACAACACCATTTCTTTCAGATTCAGGTGGTCATGCTCGTCCTCGATTTCACCGAAAATCTCCTCCATGATGTCCTCAATCGTCACAATGCCGGCGGTAATCCCGAACTCGTCCACCACCACCGCTATGCTCTTCTGGTCCTTGAAGAACAGATTGAGCAACCGCTGGGCAGTCATGGTTTCCGGCACAATCAGCACCTTGCTCAACGCCTTCGCAATCGTCTTGGGCTGATGAAACAAGGAAGATATATGAACATAGCCGATAATATCGTCTATGCTGTCCTTGTAAATCAGAATCCGGGACAAACCGGTTTCGATGAACAGGCGGGACAACTCTTCAATGGAACTGTCGATGGGCAGAGCAACTACATCGGGACGGGGCACAATGCACTCCCTCAGCTTGATTTCCGAAAAATCCAATGCGTTGCGGAAAAGCCGGATTTCGTGCATTTCTTCCTTCTCCTTCGCTCCGTTTTCTCCCTCCTCTATCAAGTTATTCAAGTCGATTTTCCCGAAAGCCCGGCTCGGCTCCTTCTGTTCCAGTTTCTTCCCGGTGAACAGGCGAAGCAAAATGCCTCCCAACCACACCGAAAAACAAGACAAGGGGAAAAACAACAGGTAAAAAAGGAATACCGGCACGGCAAATATCTTCAAAAACAGGTTGGAGCGCAACCGGAAAACGGTTTTGGGCAGAAATTCCGCAAATACGAGGATAATCAACGTGGAGACAATCGTTTCCACCAGCAACTGCAATCCCACCGACAAATGCAGGAATTCCAGATACTGCGCCAGCACGCCGGACATAAAAATACCGTAGATGACCATCACGAC
>CAMWQQ010000056.1 GCA_947176455.1 uncultured Odoribacter sp.
TACCTATTCCGACGTGAACGGCAATTACAAGGGGCCGGACGGAGAAATCCACAGTGTCAACAAGCACACGCAATACACCATATTTTCCCTGTGGGACACCTATCGTGCCGCTCATCCCCTTTTCACGATTACGCAGAAAAAAAGGGTGGAAGATATGATCAACTCCATGTTGAAGCACTACGACGCTTACGGTCTGCTGCCCGTCTGGGAATTGGCAGGCAATGAAACGAATTGCATGATTGGCAATCACGCCATAGCGGTCATTGCCGAAGCCTATATGAAAGGCATACGGAATTTCAATGTCGAAAAAGCGTTTGAAGCCATGAAAAAAACGGCATTGCACGACCGGGCAGGCATGGGGGCTTTCCGGAAATACAACTACATTCCCTATGAACTGGAAAACGAGTCGGTTTCCAAGACGCTCGAATATGCTTACGACGACTGGTGCATCGCCCAAATGGCAAAGGCTCTCGACAAAGAAGACGACTATCTCTATTTCCTCCAGTCATCCCGGAATTACGTCAACCTGTTCGATCCCTCTACCGGTTTTATGCGGGGAAAATCCGCTACCGGAAAATGGAAAACACCTTTCTCTCCGCTGTATTCCAAACACCGCGACGACGAATACACGGAAGGGAACGCCTGGCAATATTCATGGCATGTACAACAGGACATTGAAGGGTTGATTGCCCTGCACGGCGGAAAAGAAGCCTTTACCGCCAAGCTGGATAGCCTGTTTACCCTGGAAGCCAAAGTGGAAGGCAAAGAGGCTTCGCCGGACATCAGCGGATTCATCGGGCAGTATGCACACGGGAACGAACCTTCCCAGCACATCGTTTATCTCTACAATTACATCGGACAGCCTCACAAAACCCAGTTCTATGTCAACAAAATCCTGACCGAATTATACCACAACGGACCGGACGGATTATGCGGCAACGAAGACTGAGGTCAAATGTCCGCTTGGTACGTATTTTCAGCCATGGGCTTCTATCCCGTAAATCCCGCCGAGGCAAAATATCAATTGGGAGCTCCGCTGTTTAAGAAGATTTCCATCAAAATCGGTCCGGAAAAAAGATTCGTCATCACCGCAAACAAGGACAGCGACAAACATATCTATGTCAAGGAAGTATTCCTGAACGGGAAAAAACTCGACCGCACCTGGATTTCCCACGACGAAATCATAAACGGCGGAGAACTTCAATTTGTCATGACGGACCAGATATAAAGTAGCACGTGTGTAAAATATGGGATTCCATATTTTACACACCTTCGATTTTATTATCTTTGCCCGGTGTTTTAAGAAGTGCAAATGAAAAACATAGGCATTATTTTGGCAGGAGGATCAGGGCAACGCATGGGAAACGAACTCCCCAAACAATTTCTGCCTCTGGCAGGGCAAACGATTCTGGAATATTCCCTGGATGCTTTCCAAGAAAACGAGGGTATTGATGAAATATTCATTGTCACCCGTGCCAACTTCATCGAAAAGACCGAAGAAATTTTAAAACAACATCCCTGCTCCAAAGTAACCCAGATACTGGCGGGGGGTAGTGAGCGTTATCATTCCACGTTAGCCGCACTGAAAGCCTGTCCGGAAACAGACTGCAACCTAATCATCCACGACGCCGTGCGCCCTCTGGTATCCCAGCAGATGATTTCGGATTGCATCGCACAACTGCACACCTATTCAGCATGTACAACCGCAGTTCCAACGACAGATACGATTTTGTGTAGTGATACGACACGCACGACGGTACAGGAGATACCGAACCGCCATTTCCTGTTCAACGTACAAACCCCACAAGCATTCAGAAAATCCGTATTGGTTGCCGCCTATGAAAAAATGGGGCAAGATCTGGACTTTCACCCGACAGACGACTGCGGTGTCGTCCATAAATTTTTACCCAAGGTCGAGATCAAAATCATTCCAGGTAGCCATTCCAATCTGAAAATAACCTATCCGGAAGATTTGGTACAGGCAGAAAAACTGCTATCCGTCCAACCCCGTTCATCTGTTAATACGATATGAAAAACATAAGCATCATCTTCTTTTTGTTCGTCGGTATACCGACCCTATTTGCACAGAGAACCTTCGAATACAAGGCTTCATTATCGGGACTGGTTTCTACCCAAAAGCAGCTTCCCATGTGGGCTACCGCTAACCGGTACGGCATCCTTCCGGAAAACAGGGGCGGACTGATGCAGGCTAGTATCTTTTCAGATTTCAATTCCCAAAAAACACTTCAAACCACATACGGCTTTTCCGGTGCCGCACTCCTAACCCCAAAGCAAAACGACATCCTTGTCGATGAACTGTATTTCAGTCTGAAATGGAAAAAAATCCGGCTCGACCTGGGCATGAAACACCCGAAAGAAGAGTTTAACGGCGTATCGGCACAAAACGGCAATATCGTGTACTCCGGCAATACCCGAACACTACCCGGATATAACCTCAACACGGACTTCATTTACCTTCACAAGACGTTCGCTTTCAAATTCAATTGGGCGGACTATACGATGATTGACCATCGCTTTGTCCACAGACCTCGGTTGCACAACAAATCACTCTATTTAAAAATCACTCCCATCAGCAGGCTAAATGTCATCGTCGGACTGGAACATTGGGCGCAATGGGCAGGCAAATCGCCCATCTACGGCAAACAACCGAGTTCTTGGCGTGATTACTTCCGGATTGCCACAGGACAAAGTGGTGGAACGGGTTCCACCGTAAGCGACAGCATCAACGCTTTGGGCAATCACGTGGGACGCAGGTATTTCCGAATAAATTTCTGCGCAACTTCCTTTCAATTGTCTTGCTATTACGACAATCTTCTCGAGGATGGGCTACCGAATCACCTACACAGTCTTCCTGACGGCACCTATGGTCTCTACTACGGCAACCAGCGGAAGACTTCCTGGATTAGCGACATCATCTACGAACTAACCTACACCAAGTATCAATCCGGACGCTACCACGACCGTCCAGCTACCCCCGAGGAGATGGAGAAACAAGACCCTAACGACCATTACTACGGCAAAATCGTCCTAGGTGGAAACGACAACTATTTCAATAACTCCGAGTATCGGAGTGGCTGGACCTATTACGGCAGAATCATCGGCACGCCGTTCATCACGCCCAAGGCACCGAACGCCGACGGCATCACCTTAGGAACATACAACAATCGAGTTGTCGCCCATTATCTGGGTGTCAAAGGATATATCGCACAAAAAGTGCCTTATCAACTCCGCTTATCGTATTCGCTGAATTACGGAACTTACGGCGTACCATTGAAGCATTCCCCCGGACAATGCTCGTTCGGACTGGAAGCCGGAATTTTAAGAAAGACCAAACTCCCCTTCCTCATCGATGTCGGCATCTATGGAGATTATGGGAAATTATATGACAAGAATTTCGGAGCAAGCGTACGCATCAGCCGAAACGGCACGATCCGATAGTCTGAAATTAAATCAGAAAAAATCATGCAGTCCTGGAGTCCTCCAGTTGCCCAATGCAAGGAGCATACAGAAAAAAAATCGAAAGCATGAAAACAACAAAAGGACGGGAATCGCTCTCTGTGACCACCACACAGGTATTGGCCGCCACAAAAATTGTCAACACCGTAGCCAAGCACAATACGGAATAGAGCCTATTTCTTCTCATTCGCAAAAAAGGAGCTACGAAGTAATACAAAAGAAAAAGCAATCCAAAAATACCTTCTGTCAACCAAAACTCCATGAAAGAATTGTGTGAATTATTTACCGGCACTTGTATATAAGGAGAATTTGAATACCATTCCTTAGTCATTTTTTTCTGATACACACCAAGACCTACTATTCCCCATTCATCAAAATGCCTGAAATTCTCTTTCATCAATCCCCAACGAGGCGCAATACTACCTCCCGCATAATTGTCTTCCAATACTCCCGTAATCTCCCGTTTTGTCTGCTCCAAACGAATAAAATACGCTTGAGGCATCAACCACCCCACAAGTAAAACCAACACCACCAATCCTCCAATAAACCTCCAACGCTCTCTTGACGAATGGCGTCGAACATACCAGATGGACAACACAAGAAAGCCCGCTCCAAAGCCCAAAATAGCCCCTTTCGTAACCGTAAAGGAAAGAAATATCAACGATAAGACAAAAACAAGGATATTTGCATACAGAAAACGCTTACTCTCATTCACCTCATGATATGCCAAAATAAAATAATAAGCAATCACAGCCGCTACAGCAATATACAACGCCTGCGGTTCCAAAATCACCAGTTTACCCAACAAATCCATATTCCCTCCGAAGCGACTGGAATACAACAGACTCAATGCTTCAACAGGATTCGTAAACAGCGACAAGCCGATAACACAAAACAATTTGACAAAATTAAAAAGCAGAATCCCCGCACAAAGCGCCAACAGAGTCCGTCGCAACAATAAAGGCGTCATCATGTTCCTTGCCGACAAAAGATAAAGAGGCACCAACAAAAAAAACATCAGCAACAATTCCATAAAAGACCAGGAAGGCCGATACGGAATCGCCAGAAACAATGAACACAGGTAATGCACAATCAAATAAATCACCCCGATTACCGGCAAAAGGACATACTTTCTTTCCTGCCAAACACTTTTCCAAAAGCCCCTGTAATCAGCCCCGACATTCACCAAAAAGGCCACTGTCATAACCGCATAAAATACCCCGCTATACAATATATTCACACTCCCCAACAGGAAAGCTACACTAACAAACAAATACTCACGCCACCTAACCAGCACAACTCTATCCATATTACACACCTTCTTATTGTTATCCGCACAAAAATAACTATTTTCAAGCATCCGGCATTTATTTCCGAAAATTTATTGCCATTTGTTTATTTTTTTAATTATATCACACTGCGAACTGATTTCAGATGCGCTGGTAATCAATAAAAGAGTAATCGTAATCATCCTTCTCGCCAGCCTTGAAATCTTGCCGAGAAATCTCTCGCCAGCAAGCAGGGTCAATGTCCGGAATCGCAGTGTCTCCTTCCGGGGAGACGTGCACCAAAGTCAGGTACAGGCGATCCGCCTTGTCCCACATTTCCCGGTAAATGGTTCCTCCGCCGATGATAAACACTTCCTCCTCATCGGCAACCAATCGGAGTGCATCGGCGATTCCCGGCACGACTTCGCACCCCTCCGGATGGAAATCCGGATTGCGGGAAATAACGATGTTCCGGCGATTGGGCAAAGGCCTGCCGATGGATTCATACGTCTTTCTTCCCATCACGACCGCATGTCCCGTCGTGAGTTGCTTGAAATGCTTCAAATCGGCTGAAACGTGCCATATCAAGGCATTCTTATTTCCGATGACATTGTTTTCCGCCGCAGCGACGATAATGGATAAAATCATAAACACCGTTTTTATCAGACCGCTATCGCTCCCGCAATGTGAGGATGCGGATGATAGTCGGTCAATTCAAAATCTTCATACTTGAAATCAAAAATATCCTTGACCTCCGGATTGATTTTCATCACCGGCAAAGCCCTCGGTTCTCGGGACAATTGCAACTTCACCTGCTCCACATGGTTCAGGTAAATATGCACATCTCCGAACGTATGGACAAATTCGCCCGGTTGCAAACCGCACACCTGCGCCACCATCATGGTCAACAAGGCGTAAGAGGCGATGTTGAAAGGAACCCCCAGGAAAGAATCGGCACTGCGCTGATACAACTGGCACGACAATTTTCCATTCACCACGTAAAACTGAAACAGGGCATGGCAAGGTGCCAAAGCCATGTTTTCAATATCCCCGGCATTCCAGGCACTCACCACCAGACGGCGGGAATCCGGAGTGTTTTTTATATCCTGTATCACTTGAGATATCTGATCCAGACAAGTGCCGTCCGGACGTGGCCACGAGCGCCACTGGTAGCCATAGATATGCCCCAGGTCACCGTTCTCGTCCGCCCATTCGTTCCATATTCTCACCCCGTGTTCCTGAAGATATCCGACATTGGTATCTCCTTTCAAAAACCACAACAGCTCGTAGATGATTGATTTCAAGTGCAACTTTTTCGTGGTCAGCAAAGGAAAACCCGCCTGCAAATCAAACCGCATCTGGTGTCCGAAAACACTGATGGTCCCCGTTCCCGTCCGGTCGGTCTTTTCCGTTCCCTCCTTCAAGATTCTTTCCAATAAATCCAAATATTGTCGCATATCCTCAAGACATTTAAAATGTTCGGTTACAAAGTTATCATTTTTTCCGGATAACCATCAGCCCGTGCCGTACCGGAAACAAAATATTCTCCACTCGGTCATCTTGTTGCACCAGTTCATTGAATTCCAGGATGCCACGCGTCTGAGCGTCACGGCTATCCGGTTCCACCACCTTCCCGTCCCAAAGCACGTCGTCGGCAACGATAATCCCCCCCGGTACGACCTTGTCAAACACCAGTCGGTAATACTCGGGATACAACCTCTTGTCGGCATCTATAAAAACCAGGTCGAACTGCTCCGTCAGCCGGGGTATCACCTCGCAAGCGTCTCCGATGTGAAAAACGATGCGGTCCGCCAGACCGCTCCGGTCAATGTAAGTCCGGGTAAACTCCTCGATTTCATCGTTGATGTCAATCGTGTGGAGCACACCGTCCTCCTCCAGTCCCATTGCCATGGCAATGGACGCATAGCCGGTGAAAGTGCCGATTTCCAGCACCCGGTGCGCCTTGTTCATCCGGCACAACATTTTCAGGAACTGCCCCTGCATATTCCCCGACAGCATCCGGGGACGCAGAATCTTTCGGTGCGTGGCACGAGACAACTCCGTCAATATCTCCGGTTCCCGTTCCGTATGGGCTTCGATATAGTCCTCCAACTCACTATTCCATTCCATAACCGTCTCATTTATATATCAATACCGACTGTTTTTCCTCAGCAAACACCTCCCGGGCGATTTGTTGCAACACCTCCGCCCGAATCTCCTGCACTTCGGCGCAGATATCCTCCAGTTCGTCCACTTTGCCGTAAATCAAAAAACTCTTTCCTATGGACAACATCGCATTCTCATAATTCTCGGAAGCAAGCGTCATCTGCCCAATCATCTGCGCTTTGGCTTTCTTCAGCTGCATCTGCCCCAAAGGCATTTCGCACAATTCATTCATTTCTTTCCGGCACAGCCGCATACATTTGTCCAAATCCTCCGCATCGCATCCGAAATACACGGTAAACACGCCCGTATCCGAATAAGGCGTATAAGCCGCCTCCACGTTGTAAGCCAGTCCGTATTTCTCCCGAATGTTCAGGTTCAGCCGGCTGTTCATCCCCGACCCGCCCAACACATTCACCAGAAGCGACAAAGCCAACCGGTTGTCCTGCGTATAATCGTAAGCGACATTGCCGATGATGCAATGATGCTGGTAAGTATCCATTTCCACCTCTTTCGTCTGGGGCGCATACAGCTCCGGCCGGCACCGCACCAACGTCGCCTCGTCGCCGGGAATCTCCCCGAAATACCTTTCGACCAATCCGACCAGCTTTTCAAACGGGATATCCCCGATCGAACTGATGACCATACGGCTCGGTTTGTAATTCCGTTTGACAAACGACAGAATGTCCTCCCTCCGTAATCGCTTGACTGCCTGTTCGCTCCCCAGGATATTCCGTCCTATCGGATAATCCCGGTAAATCAACTCTTCGAAATCATCGAAAATCAACTCCCCCGGCGAATCCTTGTAAGAATTGATTTCGTCGATGACCACCTCTTTCTCTTTCCAAATCTCTTTTTCCGGAAAAACGGAATGAAAAACGATGTCCGAGAACAATTCGAGGGTGCGCCCATAATCCTTGGGCAGAAAAGAGGCATAGATACACGTGTCTTCCTTGGTCGTATAAGCATTCAGTTCGCCCCCGACGTCCTCGATGCGACTCAGAATATGGAAAGCCTTCCGCTTCTCCGTTCCCTTGAAAATCACGTGCTCGATAAAATGGGCGATACCCTCCTCTTCCGGTCTTTCGTCCCGGCTTCCCACGCCGATAATCAAACCGCACCACGCCGCCCTTCCGGCAATCCGCTGGTGAATCACCTTCAATCCGTTCTTTAAAATATGCGTTTGGTATATGCTCACGTCAATCCCTCCTGTCGTTATTCCTGCTTTGTCGCTTTGAACAAAAAAAGCCCTGCATCGCAAGGCCTTTTTATGCTGAATTTCAATAAGATTTATTTCTGGAACAATTTCTCAAAATCAGCCATGGCAATCTCCTGCTCTTCCAATTTCACGTTCTCCCGAATCACGGCATAAACCTTATTGTCCAATGCTCTTTCATACAGATGCTCACGTTGCTTCTGGTCCTCCAGCAGTTTTGCCGCAAAACCATCCAACTGTTCGTCGGTAAGTCCGTAGAGTCCGTATTGCTGCAACTGCGCCGCGGCAATCTGCCGACCTTCCCGCTTCATATCCTCCGCTTCCACCTTAACATCGAATTCCTTCACGATAGCCGACTTGATCAGCTGCCATTTGAACTCGCCCCGATAATCTGCAAAATCTTTTTCCACCTGCTCCGGTGTCATATTCTCATTCACAGCCACAATCCATCTTTTCAAGAAAGCCTCGGGCAATACGACATCCTCATTCTTCTTCACCAGTTTCTCTTTGGCGTCAATCGTGAAACGATATTCAGAATGACCTTTCAACTGATTCTCGATATCCGCTTTCACCCTTTCCCGGAAATCGGCAGCATCCTTCACTACTCCCTCTCCATACAGTTTTGTGAACAATTCTTCGTTCACCTCTGCATCAACAAAGCGCTTGATTTCCTTGATAACAAAGCAATAATTTTCACCTGCATTCTCCGCCTCTTCCTTCTTCACGCCCAGCATAGCGGCAAAGTCGGTTTTATTGGGATATGACTTGGCCGCAT
>CAMWQQ010000057.1 GCA_947176455.1 uncultured Odoribacter sp.
GTACGGTAAGCACCATACCAATCCTGACACCATTCCCATACATTGCCACTCATATCATACAATCCTAATTCATTGGGACGCTTTCTCCCTACCGGAGACATATCATAATCATCATTGTTTCCCTCATAGCAAGCAACCACATCTACAGACCGACTACCACTATACTTTGTTCCTTCACTCTTACTACCCCCTCTTGCTGCATACTCCCACTGCGCCTCCGTTGGCAAAACATATTTCTTCCCCGTCTTGCTACTCAATTCTTGACAAAATGCCTGCGCACTCTCCCAGAAAACTTCATCTTTCGGATAATCCGCCCTCATCACAGAACAATCATATCGTCCCATTACCTTTTGCCACTGTTTATTAGTTACCTCAAAAGCACCGATATAATAAGAATCTAATGTCACCCAACGAATTGGTCGTTCATTCTCATCTGCATCACTCCCCTGCTCCGAGGTTCCACCCATCAAAAACTCTCCACCCTTCACATAAACCATCTTCATATTAATTCCAAAAGCACTTTCAATAAAATCCTTTCCAGAAACAGCCATACTCCCTGCCAAAGTAGAAGACCGACCTCCTGTCACCCGGTTGAAAAGAGAAGTTGCCAACTGACGGCAGGCCTTTTCCAAAGCCTCACCGGTAATTCGAGAAGACACACCCTCCTCATTTTCCAGCTTTCCACTTTCCACTTCCACAATCCTTGCCGTTATAGATATCTCGCTCTCATTTATTTTTGCCACATCTGCTACCAAAACATAAGAAGCACCGGTCATCTGCCCCAATTTTTTTATCTCGGAATCACTCACCATACCTGTCCGCTGAAATTTCTGTTCCTCCATAATAGAAGTAAGATCACGTTCATAGCCTTCATAACCGGGTGTGCTCGTGATAGCTGCCACCAGACGACTGCGTACTAAGGTTTTCACTCCGCGAGCAACTTCATTATCAACATCCCTCACCCCCAATATCGCCACCTTCTTCACCTGATTGCGATTACCAACCGTCGACTGCCCCAAAGCCGAAAACGACAGCAAAAACAGACATATCACTACTATAAATTTCATTTTCATTTCTTTTGTCGTTATTTTATCTTTTCAGTTTTATGACACACTGCGACTAGCTTAATGCCGAGAGAACAAACTCCCTCCATAAACTCAGGGAATAATGACAACACGGAAGCCTCCAACAGGGTAACGATCACTACGATAGTAGCCCCGAAACGACACCCGGCACCCCTCCTCACCGGCAAAACAACTACCACCGCGCAACACGCGGTGCCAACCAGAAGAAGATCCCGTAGGATTCTGCACATCATCAGTATGGTAATCACCATACCAATCCTGACACCATTCCCATACATTGCCGCTCATATCGTACAAACCCAGCTCATTGGGACGTTTCGTTCCAATAGGATGAGTTTTATGGCAATACCACCAAGCCACTTCATCTATAAATTGACTACCACTATACATTGTTCCTTCACTCTTACTACCCCCTCTTGCCGCATATTCCCATTGCGCCTCCGTTGGCAAACAATAGGTCTTGCCAGTTTTACGACTTAATTCCTGACAAAATGCCTGTGCTTCCTCCCAACTTACATAATACATCGGATAATCAGGACCAACACCAAAAAGCCGTGCGTTTTTGCCCATCTTGTCTCGTTGCTGGCTCACAGTGGAGAGCATCACCTTCTCCCACTGTCCCTGAGTCACTTCAAAAGCACCGATATAATAAGAATCCAACATCACTCTCCGAATTGGCTTTTCATCATCGTCTGCTTTTGTTCCCTGCTCCGAAGTTCCCCCCATCAAAAAGTCACCACCCTTTACATAAACCATCTTCATATTGATGCCAAAGGCCGTTTCAATAAAATCCTCCCCAAAAACAACCATACCTCTCGCCAAGACAGGGATATCTCTTCCGATTTCCGATTTCCGATTTAAAAGAGACTTATTCACCGTCTCAAAAACAAATACTTCTTCATCTAATTGTTTTTGTCTAAATCCGAATAGAAACAAGCATAAAAGCAATAGAACTGTCAGTCTCATTTTGTTTTCTATTTAATCCTTTGTACTTCCTTTCAAAATCTCGCCAAGTCGTTTGCTTAAATCCTTATAAGCCTCCCGTGCCGCTTCCGTATAATTTCGTGTATGCCCGCCTTTCACTGAAATCTCATCTTCATATATCCGCTGGGAGGTGATACCCTTGTCTATGGTTATCAGTGCATCCGCATAAGCAAAATAAGAGGTTATCCCGCCCAAGACTGCCGTTTTCTGTTTTCTCGCCGATACTTTCACCCGAATCACCCAATCTGCTTCTGCCGGATTGTCCGTAAAACTGCATCCACCAGCGGACAATTTCCCTTTCAATTCATTCTGCAAAGTCGGATAAGACCGACCGAACAGGTCTGCCGTACAAACCAGACAAATCAACGTGCCATGCTTCAAATCGGCAAGCAACTGCTTCACGGCTTGCTCACGTGCATTGCATTTGTCTGCCAGTTCTGAAGTTTCCGCACGGGAAACACCGAAGAAGTTAAGCCAGAAGAAAGGCTCTTCCGTCCTGGAAAACTCCGGCAGAACTGCTTCCACCTCCGCCTTTGCCCGCTCTTTAAAACCCGAAACGATATAATTGTTTGCCGTCTTCAAGGCATTGTCAACCTTGTCCAAAATCCGTCCTATCTCGTTCCGATAGAACATACACGCAGTAGCCTTTTCGATAAAGGCGATGGCTAACCCCTCTTTGGTATCCGCATTGTAAAGCGTCCGGGTATCCACAAACTTTAAATCCACATCCGTGGAAAAACGGGTCGAGGAAGTATAACTGACGTGCGACTTCCCATCTACCGCGCTTTTATTCATTCCTGCCTCTTCCTTTACCTGCATCTGCACTTTCTTTGCCAAATTGGCACGGGCAGCATTCAACAGCTGATTCTTGAAGTCCGTTTCCGAAACTCCCCGGTTGTTGTTGTCACTCTGAATATCGTACAAATAGTCACCCGACGTATATTTCACCCATTCCGGCGGACAGGATTGGGCAGACAGGTTCAATGTCCACCCAATCAGACATAACAAGCACACATGCCTTTTCATTTCCGACCTGCCTTAATTGCCTTTGGCGGCTTCCATGATCGCCTTGTTCACTTCAATGAATTGCTCCAGTTCCTCGCCACTAAGATTGTCCGGACGGAAATTGCCGGCATTGTTCAACATCTGTTGAAACCGGTCACCACGAATAGCCACCTTCGCTCTTACATTATACATACGAGTGGCAGGACTATACTGTATGGTTACATTTCCGAAAGGTTCACACCCTCTCTGTATACTCATACTCATCTGTTCCCAGTACGAAGTTACTGCCTGCTGAACCTTGCCGTTATTGTCAAGATTTCCACGCTTCGCTTGGTCTTCCACTACATTTTGCAAAACTCGCGAAATCGTTACATACGCCTCCCGCTGCGCCAATTCAATCGCCATTTGTTTATTGTCTGCATTCGCTTCCCCCTCATACCATTTGAACGGGAATTGAATGATTTCCGTTCCCTCGTCATTTAGGCTCTCCGCCACTTCATAGCCTTGTTTTTTTATGTTTTCCACGACCACTTTTTCACCTTCAAGACTGGTAGACTTGCTACGACTAACCTCCGTTACCATTTTTTTCTGACCTCCGCAAGAAACCAGAAACATCACGCTTAAAACCAAATAAAAGAAATTCTTCATCATCATTAAATTATAGAATTAAACAATTATCTCTCACTTTGCACCCACCTATAAAAACTTTTACACCCTTATTACACCTCAAAAAACGTTCGTTTTTATTAGTTGAAAGTTTATAAGGTTCATAAAGTTTATAGAACCTTTACTTGTAGTCGTTATAGACCTTTTCTTGGGATAGAGCGATTATTGTGATTTTCAACTACTTGCAGTAGAATAAACGGATATTTTTGAGATAAAAATAAAGTGTAATATTTTTTACTATATTTGCACTGATTTTTAAGAAATATCATCCAAAATAAACGAACGTTTTTTTGTATTATTTTCCTTTCGTTTCCCCATAAGATTTTATCGGAATAAAATAAACAGCAAGGGGGTACCCGCTTTGGATACCCCCTTTTTGCACGGGAGGAGAGACTCGAACTCCCGACACCTGGTTTTGGAGACCAGTGCTCTACCAACTGAGCTACACCCGTATTAAGTGTCGCAAAGGAACAGATTTTTCAGAAATCCGCCAAACAATCTGCTAGAATAATTTTTGCCCGCGCATGGCTTTGCCTCCTCCGACGACAAAATCGCCCCGAAAGAAAGCGACCGGCTGTCCGGGCGCCACCGCCCATGCCGGGTCGGACAAATCCACCCGCACTTTGTCCCCAGCAATCCGCGTTATCTTCACCGCCCCTTGCGGATTAAGTCCGATGCCTCGTATCTTGACCGTGAGGTCATCCGCCTGCAAATCCTCCGGACTGACCGCCACCACCTCCTCCACCCAAAGCGTCCGGGTGTATAGACCGGCTTTAACATCAGCGACAATAACATTTCGGTCAACGTCAATCTCGGCGACATACATCGGTTCGCCATGCCACAACGGCATGCCACGTTTCTGTCCGACCGTATAGTTCAGCAGACCGTCATGCTGACCGATAGGCTGTCCCGAACGGGACAGAATCATACCCGGTTTCTGGTCCGCACCGGCATATTGCCGGATAAAATCCCGATAATCCGCACCCCGCAGGAAACAAACGCTCATACTCTCCTTTTTGCGCACCACTTCTTCATACCCGCGGGACAATGCCCATGCCCTAACCTCCTCCTTGGTGTAATCCCCAAGCGGTGTCAGGGCTTTCGATAAGATTTTTTGGGAGACCCCATATAAAAAATAAGACTGGTCTTTGCGGGCATCCACCCCCCGACAGATATAATACTTTCCTCCTGCCTGCCTTATCCGGACATAATGCCCGGTAGCAATACGGGATGCGCCACATTCCGTCGCCACCCGTTCCAAAGCATCCCATTTCACGAAACAATTACAGACGCAACAGGGACTGGGGGTATAACCCGACAGGTAATCCCGCACAAAAGCCTCGACCACCACTTGCCGGAATCCTTCCCGCTCATGGCGACACAGCAAAGGAATCTCCAAGGCACGACAGATTTTTTCAACAGCAGTCAAGTCGTTTTTCTCCCACAATTCCAGGGAGACTCCGACCACGTCATATCCCTTTTCCCGCAACATCAATGCCGTGACAAAACTGTCGATTCCCCCGCTCATGCCCACAACCACTTTTTCCATATCCCCGGATGATTTATGCGAAAAAGAAATAAGCAACAACAATGGCGGCAATGATTCCGGCAAAATCCGCAATCAATCCGCACGGCACCGCATAACGGGTATTTTTTATCCCCACGGCTCCAAAATAAACGGCAATGATATAAAAAGTGGTATCCGTAGCCCCCTGAAAAGTAGACGCCAGACGTCCGGCAAACGAATCCGCACCGAACGTATTCATGGTATCAATCATCATCCCCCGGGCACCACTACCGCTCAAAGGCTTCATCAGAGCAGTCGGCAGAGCGTTTACCCAATCGGCATTAAATCCCATGCTTTCCACCAATCTGACAATGCCGTCCATCAGGGCGTCCATGGCACCCGATGCCCGGAACACTCCGATAGCCACCAATATGGCAATCAGATAAGGAATAATCCGGACAGCGGTTGCAAAACCGTCCTTGGCACCGTCGATGAAAGCATCGTAAACATTGATTTTCCGCCAGGCCGCCACCCCGATAAAAGAGATGATAATCCCGAAAAGGATGACATTGCTGACCACGTTGGACGCAACGGTCAGCGTCTCTTTGTCCAAAGAGGAAAAATACCAGATAAGCCCAGCCAGGAGTGCAGAAGCACCGCCCAGATAAGCCAGGATTACCCGGTCGAACAGACGGATGCGCTGCCAAAGCGCCACGGCAATCAATCCCGCCAAGGTTGAAAAATAGGTGGCAATCAAAATCGGAATAAAAACATCAGTCGGATTGGCAGCCCCCATTTGAGCCCGATAAACCATCACCGATACCGGGACAATGGTCAAGCCGGAAGTATTCAGCACCAGAAACATAATCTGGGCATTGGAAGCCGATTGGCTGTCCGGATTCACCTCCTGCATCTGTTGCATCGCCTTCAAGCCCATGGGCGTGGCGGCATTGTCCAATCCCAGCATGTTCGCCGCCAAGTTCATCATAATGGAACCATGAGCCGGATGATGAGCGGGCAGATCCGGGAACAGACGGCGGAAAAAGGGAGCAATCAACCGGGACATAATGCCAACGGCTCCCCCCCGTTCTCCGATTTTCATAATGCCCATCCACAAAGTCAATACCCCGGTCAAGCCCAAGGAAATCTCAAAACCGCTTTTGGACATATCGAAAGCGGATTTCACGATTGCCCCGAAGACCTCGGTATCTCCCAAAAACAGCAGACGGTACAAGGCGACCACAAACGCCACCGCAAAGAAAAATATCCAGATGTAATTGAGCACCATACAACTGACAATTACCCCTCAAGACCTTTGCACGCCTGCAAGGTATTCTGCAAAAGCGACACGATAGTCATGGGACCGACTCCTCCCGGAACCGGCGTAATGTAAGAACATTTGGGAGCGACATTTTCAAAGTCCACATCTCCCGTCAGGCGGAAGCCGGATTTCGTCCCGGCAGCAGGCACCCGATGAATGCCCACGTCCACGACAACCGCCCCTTCCTTCACCATATCGGCGGTCACGAAATGCGGTTTTCCCAACGCAACGACGAGAATATCCGCCTGCAACGTATAATCCTTGATGTTCCGGGTACGGCTGTGGCAAAGCGTCACCGTACAATCGGCATAGGCACTTTTCCGGGACATCAGTACCGCCATGGGCGTTCCCACGATATTGCTACGTCCGATGACCACACAATGCTTGCCTTGCGTCGGAATCTGATAACGTTTCAACAGTTCGACGATACCGGCAGGCGTTGCCGGCAGATAAGCCGGCAGTCCGGAAACCATTTTCCCCACATTGCAGGGATGAAAACCGTCCACGTCCTTTTCCGGAGCGATAGCCTGCAATACTTTTTGCTCGGAGATATGAGCGGGAAGAGGCAACTGCACGATGTATCCGTCCACGTCGGCATCCTTGTTCAACTTGTCAACCACCTCCAGCAATTGCGCCTCGGTCATATCTGCCGAATAACGCAATTCCGTACTCTTGAATCCCACTTCCTGGCAGGCTTTCACCTTACTAGCCACATAAGTCTCGCTGGCAGGGTCGTTTCCCACCAATACCGCCACCAGATGAGGAATCTTATGTCCCTCTGCCTTCAACCGGGCGACCTCATCCGCCAATTCCTGTTTTATCTGTGCCGAAATCTTTTTCCCGTCTATTAATTCCATAAACTATGATTGTTTGATAATATGCAACATCCTCAACGCCTCATACCCGGCATCCGGCGCATCAGCTTACTGCCCCCGGACAACATTTTCATCATTTTCTTGGACTCTTCAAACTGCTTCAGCAAGCGGTTCACCTCCTGTACGGTCGTACCGCTTCCCTTGGCGATACGCATCCGGCGAGAACCGTTGATGATGTCAGGATTCTCCCTTTCCTTCGGGGTCATCGAATAAATTATGGCTTCTACCCCTTTGAATGCGTCATCGTCAATGTCCACGTCCTTCAAGGCTTTCCCCACTCCGGGAATCATGGATGCCAAATCCTTGATATTTCCCATTTTCTTAATCTGCTGAATCTGGCTCAAAAAATCATTAAAGTTGAACTGATTCCGGGAAATCTTCTTCTGCAATTTCTTCGCCTCCTCGGCATCAAACTGCTCCTGCGCTTTTTCCACCAGAGAGACGATATCCCCCATACCGAGAATACGGTCCGCCATACGTTCCGGATGAAAGGCATCCAAAGCGTCCAGCTTCTCGCCCGTACCGACATACTTTATCGGCTTGTTGACCACCGTGCGAATGGAAAGTGCGGCACCGCCACGGGTATCACCATCCAGTTTGGTCAGGATAACCCCGTCGAAATCCAAACGGTCGTTGAACTCCTTGGCGGTATTCACGGCATCCTGTCCGGTCATCGCATCCACGACAAACAAGGTCTCGTTCGGGTTAATCGCCCCCTTGACCGCAGCAATTTCCTTCATCATCTGCTCATCGACCGCCAGACGTCCCGCCGTATCGACAATCACCACGTCGTTTCCGTTGGATTTCGCGAACTTAACGGCATCCTGCGCTATCTTCACGGGGTCTTTGGAAGACTCATCGCTGTAAACAGGCACCTCTATCTGCTGTCCCAGCACCTTCAACTGCTCGATTGCCGCCGGACGATATACGTCGCAAGCCACCAGCAACGGCTTTTTCCCTTTCTTGTTTTTCAGCAAATTGGCAAACTTGCCGGAAAAAGTGGTTTTACCGGAACCCTGCAAACCGGACATCAGGATGATGGCGGGATTGCCCTTTATGTCTACCTCCACATGGCGTCCGCCCATCAATTCCGCCAACTCGTCATGCACGATTTTCACCATCATCTGCCCCGGCTTCACCGCAGTAAGCACATTCATGCCCAATGCCTTCTCCTTCACCCGATTCGTGAAATCCTTGGCAATCTTATAGTTCACGTCGGCATCCAACAATGAGCGTCTCACCTCTTTCAAGGTTTCCGCCACATTAAGCTCCGTGATTTTTCCCTGTCCTTTCAGTATCTTAAACGACCGTTCCAGCCTATCCGATAAATTCTCAAACATAATGTATTTCCTTTATGATGTTCAAATATGATTCGCTTTAATGTTTTCCTATATTTTTAAGTACGACAAA
>CAMWQQ010000058.1 GCA_947176455.1 uncultured Odoribacter sp.
AACAGGAGGCGATGATGCAGGGCAGGAGTATGCCGTGTTCGAAATGAACGGGGACGGCATGATGCAGCTCGCTTGCCGTTATCACCAGAGGAATGTTCAATTCTTCAAAAGTTTTTACGGGCAGAAATTCTTTCAGGCGTTCTTCCATGCCGTTCATGGTCATGATGCCTTTTTTGGACATGACGGGGCGGGCAAAGTGGAGCAGTTTTTTGCCCATAAAAAATTTCAGGCATTCTTCGGGCGTCTTGCCGGAGGCAATCATGGCTCCGATAATGGAACCTACGCTGGTTCCGGATATGATGTCCGGTTTCAGACCGGATTCAAACATGGCTTGTATTACTCCCAAGTGGGCAAATCCTCTGGCTCCTCCTCCTCCAAGTACCAGACCGATATGGTATTGCGGTGCTGTCTTCATAAAAAAACTGTCATGTGTCGATTGTGTACGGAAAAATGGTTTTCGGGTTTGACGGAAAGCGGAGAAATTGTTTTTTGCCGGAATTTATTTAAGTTGAGCCGTATGAATCGTTGTTTTTGTGAGAAGAAACTATGTAAAAAAATGGAAATATGATTGTATTGGAAAGAATCAAAAGCGAAAAGGAGGAGGTTTTTCAATGGCTGGCGGTGTTGTATGCGGAGGCTTTCCCTCCGGAAGAACGCAGGGATATGGAGCAGTTGAAGGAGTTGTTGAGCACCGAACCGGATATGTTTTTCAATGCCGTGAAATGTGATGGAGAATTAGCCGGTTTGCTGGTGTATTGGGATTTCGGGACTTTTTATTATCTGGAACACTTGGCGGTATTTGCGGAACTGAGAAACAGAAAGATTGGACAGCGGATTCTGAATTGGGTGAATGAACATCTGAAAGGTGTGTGGGTACTGGAGGTGGAACCGGACGATACGGAAATGGCGAAAAGGCGTATCGGTTATTATCAGCGGAACGGTTTCCGGATATTGGACAAGTCTTATTTGCAACCGGCTTATCGTCCCGGTGGGGAAGCATTTCCGCTTTGGATTATGGGCAATGGGACGGGACAATCGCAGGACGAATTAAACCGACAAATTCAAACGATAAAAAACAGGGTGTATTATCGCCAAAATAATATGTAATATATTGGTTTTTAGTATAAAATTGCCACAAAAAACCAAAATGAAATGCCACAAAAAACCAAAATGAAATGCCACAAAAAACCAAAATGAGGTTGGGCGGTATGGGATAAAGTATTATCTTTGCCTTTGAAATAGGCTTTGATTATGGCATACTTACATCGCATTGCTGACAATGTATTAAAAGATTATCTTGACGCATTTGGGGCCATTCTGATAGAGGGGCCGAAATGGTGTGGAAAGACTACCACTGCCCGGCAGCATGCCGGAAGTGAAATCAGTTTGCAGAATCCGGATACTCGTGATGGTTATCTTGTGACGGCGGCATCCCGTCCTTCGTTATTGCTTGACGGTGCTGTTCCCCGCTTGATCGATGAATGGCAGGATGCTCCGACTTTGTGGGATGCTGTCCGGACGGCAGTCGATAATCGGGGAGGAGAGCCGGGACAATTTATTTTGACCGGGTCAAACTCGATAGACAAGAATAAGATACGGCATTCCGGTACCGGAAGGATTGCCCGGATGCGAATGTATCCCATGAGTCTTTGGGAGTCCGGAGAATCTTCCGGACAGGTGTCGCTTATGGAGTTGTTTGATCATCCTGATGTTGACCTTGACGGTGCTACGGCAAAACTTGACATCCGGCAGTTGATATTTGCTGCTTGTCGTGGTGGCTGGCCTGCTTCCTTGACTGGTAAGACAGAGCGGGCGCAGTTATTGGTCGCCAAGAATTATTTCAGGAGCGTTTGTGCCAATGATATATTCACGGTGGACGGTGTGGAACGAAATGAGAAGATTTGTCGTGAAATTTTACGCACTTATGCTCGCAACATCTCAACGCTTGCGAAGAAAACGAAAATGATACAGGATGTGGTGGCTACTACCGAAAGCTGTACCGAACCGACATTCGACAGTTATGTGGTAGCCCTTGAGCGACTTTTTGTCTTGCAGGATGTTGAGGCATGGTCTCCGGCTGTCAGGTCGGCATCCGCCATTCGAAGAGGAAAGAAACGAAGTTTCACGGACCCGTCGATTGCCGTGGCTGCGCTTGGGCTTTCTCCGCAACAGTTGCAGTTGGACTTAAAGACCTTTGGATTTATCTTTGAATGTATGGCAATGAGAGATTTGCGGGCATATTCACAGGGGAGTTACGGTTCCATTTCTTATTATCATGACCGCTACGATCTGGAAGCAGATGCTGTATTGCATCTTGATGACGGTCGGTATGCTTTGATTGAGTTTAAGCTCGGTAGTGCCGAGATTGAGACGGGGGCAAAACATCTTCTTGAAATTAAGGAACTCATCAAACAGCATAATGAAAGAGAAAAACAAGTCCGACTTCGTGAACCGGATTTACTGCTGGTCATTACCGGAGGTCCCATGGCCTATACCCGTTCCGATGGAGTGAAAGTGGTTCCATTGGGATGCCTGAAAGACTAGTTGCACCTGTTTGACTGGGGATGAGGAAAAATAAACCGGGTTCAATGACATGAACCCGGTTTTGTTTTCGGTAGATGGGATTTATTTTCTCAGCATTTCACAGATCTCGTTGTATACGGATTCGCCTGTGAAGCCGAATTTCTCGTCCAGGACTTTTGCCGGAGCCGAATAACCGAAGTGGTTTACGCCGTGAATCCTGCCCTTGCAACCAACCAGACCTTCCAAAGTAACGGACAGACCTGCCGTGAGACAGAATTTGGGCTTGTCTGCCGGAATCACTTTTTCTTGATAGTCTGCCGGTTGTTGCCGGAATAGTCCCTCTGAAATGGCGGACACGACTTGTGAAACAATGCCTTTTCTTTCTTTCAGCAGTTGGGCGGCATCCACCAGGGTGGAAACTTCCGAGCCGGAAGCGATCAGGACGACATCGGGATTCTCTCCGTTTTTCAAGGCGACATAGGCACCTTTTTCCGCTGCCAGTGCTTCATCGTAACGGTTGCTTTCCGCCGGCAGATCGTTCACGTTTTGCCGGGAGAATACCAATGCGGTCGGTGTACTGGTGTTTTCCATTGCCATTTTCCATGCGACGCTGGTTTCTGCCGAGTCGGCAGGACGCAAGGCAAGCAAACTCATTTTGTTGTGGTGGTTTTGCATCTTTTCCAACAAGCGCAATTGAGCTTCGTGTTCAATGGGCTGGTGGGTGGGGCCGTCTTCACCTACGCGGAAGGCATCGTGACTCCAGATGTATTTTACCGGAACTTCCATTAAAGCCGACAGGCGGAAAGCCGGTTTCATATAGTCCGAGAAGACGAAGAAAGTACCGCAAGCCACATGGATACCGCCGTGGAGAGCGATACCGTTGCAGATGGTTGCCATGGTCAATTCGGCGACACCGGCTTGCAGGAATTTTCCGCTGAAATCTCCTTTCACTAAATTTCTGGCTCCTCCTTTGATGAATCCGTCCGTTTTGTCGGAATTGGAAAGGTCTGCCGAGCTGACAATCATGTTGTCCACTTGTTTTGCCAGTTCCGCCAATACATCGGCAGAAGCCGCACGGGTGGCGATGTTGGCTTTGTGGGCGATGGCCTTGTAGTCGATTTCGGGAGCTTTTCCGGACAGATAGGTGTGGTATTTGGTAGCCAGTTCAGGATTTGCCTTTTCCCAGGCGGCTTGTTCTGCCTTCTTCTTCTGGGCGTATATTCGTTTTTCTTCCAGGACTTTCCGGTAATGTTCCTGTACTTCCGGGAAGATGGTGAAAGGATGTTCCGGGTCACCGCCCAGGTTTCGGATGGTTTTTTCTATGGATGCGCCTGCTGCGCTTAACGGTTGTCCGTGAGTGGATACCTTGTTGGAATAATCTTCGTTGTTTTCGCCGAGTGCGCCTTTGCCCATGAGCGTGCGACCGATAATCAGCGTGGGACGCTGGGTTTCAGCCTGGGCTTTTTTCAGCGCCTGGCGGATTTCTTCGGCATTGTTGCCATTGATGGTTATCGTGTTCCAGCCCCAAGCCTCGTATTTCATAGCCGTGTTTTCGGTGGTCACTTCATCGACTTTGGTGGAAAGCTGGATGTTGTTGGCATCGTAGAACATAATCAGGTTTGCCAACCCCAAGGTTCCGGCAATGCGACCTGCTCCCTGGGAGATTTCTTCCTGTATGCCTCCGTCCGAGATGAAGGCGTAGGTCTTGTGCGACATCCATTCTCCGAAGCGGGCAACCAGAAAACGTTCTGCGATGGCTGCGCCTACTGCCATGGCGTGTCCCTGTCCCAACGGACCGGAAGTGTTTTCAACGCCTCTTTGCACGTCTCTTTCCGGGTGTCCAGGAGTGATGCTTCCCCATTGGCGGAAGTTTTGCAGGTCTTCCATGCTGTATTTGCCCAACAGGCTCAATGCGGCATAAAGCATCGGTGACATGTGGCCAGGGTCTAAGAAAAACCGGTCGCGGTTTGCCCATGTGGCATCTTCCGGGTCAAAATTCAGGAACTCGGAAAATAGTACGTTGACGTAATCGGCTCCGCCCATGGCTCCGCCGGGATGTCCCGATTTTGCTTTTTCAACCATTGAGGCTGCAAGAATTCGGATGTTATCTGCTGCTTTGTCGGTGATTGTGTTCATATAGTTGTTTCATTATTTGTTTTGCACAAAGATAAAAAATAACGTTGTAAGTTCTACTATTTAAAGATTGAGGTCTTTATATTGATGTTCCCACCAAGCCGGTTGTCCTTTTAAGTATTTGGCGAAGTAGGAGAGTATCGTGTTGTTCCACAAAATGCGCTGGTTGTAGTCGACAACGGCATGGTCGGCATCTTTTACGAATACCAGTTCCGCATCCTTGCCCAACAGTTTCAATGCCGTGTAAAACTCGATGCTCTGTCCTGTCGGCACGTTTACGTCTTTCGTGCCGTGAATCAGCAACAGGGGAACTTTGACCTTGTCGGCATTGAACAGCGGACTTTGATTGACGTAGATGTCCCTGCGGTTCCAAGGGTAAGCGTGTGCCGAGGCGTTGGTGCTGTAACCGTAGCCCCAGTATCCTTCACCCCAGTATCCGGCAATGGAAGATATTCCGGCGTGCGATATGGCGCAAGCGAAAATGTCGGTCTGTGTCGTCAGGTATTCGGTGGTGAATCCTCCGTATGATGCTCCCATACAGCCCACTCTTGCCGGGTCGATGAAAGGATGCGCCTTGACGAAGGCTTTGGTCGAGGCGATGATTTCGTCTCCGGTGATTTTGCCCCAGTTGTTTTGGTGGCGTGCGGAAAATTCCTGACCGTATCCGATAGCTCCGGAGGGTTGCGGTACGTAAACCACGTAACCGTTGGCGGTGTAAAGGTTGAAAGGCCAGCGTCCGCCAAAACTACGGGATACCGGAGTGGTTCCGCCGTAGTAATAGACGATGAGCGGATATTTTTTCGACGGGTCGAAATCTGCCGGCAGGTAATACCGACCATCGATGACCGTGCCTTTTTTGTAGTTGTAATCCCAGTCCTTCATTTCGCCGAATACGATATTTTCGTATTGTTCCTGTGCCGGATTATCCCATAAGGTTGCTTGGTTGTCAGTCAGATTGAGGGTGTAAATCCGTGCCGGGTAGTTGGTGTTGGATGCCGTGTACATCATTTGGTCGGCATTCTTTGAAAAACTGGTTGCCAGAATCATATCTCCCGGGCAATCGATTCGGGTGAATTTGCCGTTTTTGTATTGGTACAACCGGACAAAATCCGCTTCGGTGACTTTGGCATAGATGCTCCCGTTTTGGTGCCATATCGCCTCTTCGACAGAGGGGTTGAAATTTCGGGTAATCGCTTCCACTTGTTTGGTGGACAAGTCATAAAGGTAGAGTTGGGTGTCGTATTGATTGGCAATCTGGTTTTTGCCGATATTCTCACCGATTTTGCCGAATGCGGACGGACCGCCTTTTATCAACAGTTTCTTGCCGTCGGGTGAGAAGGAGCAATTTATGGAATAGGAGCGATCCTGCCACAAGGTGTCGATGTTTAATGTGGCGATATCCATTAAGTATATGCTTTGTTTGCTGAACGGATATTCGGTATATACCGGGCGACTTGTCGCGAACAGCAGTTTTTTGCCGTCTGCGCTGATGTCCATTAACGAGGTGGTCAGATTTCCCCAGGTCAGGCGGGAATGCAGACCGGTGGCGAAGTCGTATTTGCACAGGTAGTGACGTTGCCGGAAATAAGACTGGCGGTCTTGAACGCCGGCAAGTTTGCGGAGTTCCCATTTGGCATCGCTGTAATTTTCCGTGTTGTAATAAATCAGGTAGGAGCCATCCGGTGACCAGATGCAACTTTTGATTTCCTGATCTTCCCGGATGAGGCAGGTTTGCTGTTGTTTCTCGATGTCATAGCTGTAAAGGGATTGTCCGTTGCCTTCGGCTTGCCAAAAAGAAAGACGGTCTTTTCCGGGAATCCATTGCAGGTTGCTGATGCCGTTGTAGAACGTGTAGACGATTTCTTTGTCGGCAATCCGGTAGACATAGGTGTTGGAGACGCTTTTGCCTTGCGAGGTGGTGGTGATGCCCACGACAGCGTATTTGCCGGTCGGGGATACCTGAAGGTTGCTGACCCGTTTGCCGTTCAGGATGTCATAGATGGTCTTGCCCCGTTGCGGAGAGGTGGAAAATTTGACGGAGTCATTGGCAAATTCCTTGTCTGCTTCAAAGCGGGCAAAAGCCACTTTTCCTCCCCGGGTGAGCGACTTGATGACAATCGTGTGTTTGCCGGGAAGCCATTCGCCCGGAATCTGCCGGGTGGTCGCTTTGTTTTCGTTGACCGTGATTTTTTTGATGCCGTCCACATAGATTTCGGTGTTCCCGAAAAGATGAAAATGGAGTTTTCCGCTTATCCATTCCGAGTTACTGAAATAAACGGCATAATAATTTAATGAAAACACTTCCTGTTTCGCTGCCACAATCGTGTCGTTCTCGGTGTTGGCGACGGTCCATTTCAATTGATGAAAACGGTCTTCCGTTTTGTTGGCGTCCGGTACCAGATTTTGGATGTTGATACTGTTGTAATCGGCAAGCATGGCTTCTGTGAAGGTCTTGTCCTTGACGTTCTTTGTTTCGCTGAATGCGGGTTTTTCCACAGAAATGGGAGTGAGGCTCAGCCATTCCCTTGCATCTTGCGCCTGAACGTTGAAGATACCGGCAAGGAAAAAGGGAAGAAGGAATTTTTTCATTGTTTTCTGTTTTATTTTAATGTTTATACGATCCAGTTGATTATTGGTGCGAATTTATCGTTTTTTGGGAGAAAAGAAAGTTAATAACACGTTAAAGCTAATCGGTAACTTGAACGGATATTCGGTCGTAAAAAAAACGAAAAAAAAGACAGATGAAAAACAATGCGGAACAGGCAGGAGGTGCCTATTCCAGCATGGAATCGTGTCGGTTCACCTTGAGAATGCCGGGAACGTGTTTTAGCCGGGAAATCAGTTGTGACAAATGTTCCGTATTGTCTATCAGTACGGTAATATTGCCGTCGAACAATCCTTCTGCGGAGTTGATGGAGATGGCTCGCAAGGTGGCGTGCGGGTCCTTGCCGATCATTTCCGTGATTTTGGTGATGATGCCGGCATCATCTTTTCCGGTGATGTTGAGGACGGTCTGGTAGGAAGTCGCCCCGTCGTTGGTCCATTGGGTCTTGACAATCCGGTAAGGATAGCGACGTACCAGTTCCTGCGCGTTTTTGCATTGTCGGCGGTGTACTTTTATGCCTTCTCCGATGGAAACGAAACCGATGATGTCGTCGCCGTAAACCGGATTGCAGCAACGGGCGAACTTGTATTCCACGTTATCGACATTTTTGTCAATCAGCAATACATCTTCGTCGATTTTCTGGGGATGTACCACTTTGACGTCCTTGTGGGGAGGTGTCTGGACCGTTTTTTCTTCCGTTTGGGTCAGAATCTCCTTGATTTCAATGGGGTCGTGTTTGCCGATAGCGATGCCGTGGTATAAATCCAATGCGAATTTATACTTGTAATGTTGCATTAATTTCCGGATGACTTCATCGTTGTATTCGATTTTCCAGTTTTTCAGCCGGCGCATCAGGGTCTCTTTGCCGATGTCCGCCTGGTGGTTGATTTCTTCATTCAGAAATTGCCGGATTTTATTCCGGGCTTTGGAAGTTACCGTGAAGTTCAGCCAGTCGGCTTTGGGCTGTTGGTTGGCAGCCGTCTGCACGGAAATCTGGTCGCCGTTTTTCAGCAGATACCGCAACGTCTCGTTTCGGTTGTTGACGATGCCTCCGACGCATTTGTTGCCCACGTTTGAGTGGATGGCATAGGCAAAATCGAGCAGGGTGGCTCCTGCCTGCAACGTGATCAGGTCCCCTTTGGGGGTAAATACGTGGACTTCCTTGTCTTGCAGGTTGATTTTCATATCGTCCAGCAAGGCAATGGCATTCTCCTGGTTGCTTTCCAGGATTTCCCGCAGTTCGTTCAGCCAGTTTTCGATGACGGCATCGGACGAACCGCCTTTGTATTTCCAATGGGCGGCAAACCCTTTTTCGGCGATTTCATCCATGCGTTCGGTCCGGATTTGCACTTCCACCCAGCGGTTCTGAGGTCCCAGAACGGTGGTTTGCAGGGATTCGTAGCCGTTGGATTTCGGAACGGAAATCCAGTCCCGCAACCGCCGGGGATTGGGCGTGTATTTATCCGTTACAATGGAATATACCCGCCAGCAGTCGGGTTTTTCGTTTTCTCCGGTG
>CAMWQQ010000059.1 GCA_947176455.1 uncultured Odoribacter sp.
CAACAGGCACGGTAGCCTCTTTCATCGTCAAGGCGATTTTCTTGTTGGCAATCGCGGGTTTCAACTGCGAATCCCGTACTTTGACCGTATAAGTGGCTGCCACATCCGGCATCAAGGTCAGTACATTGATTGAAGCAGAAGTGGTCTTCGTCTGTATCGGACTCTTGTTGTCATCCACATACCATTCATAGATATAGGGAGCTTGCCCGCCCTGTACTTCCGCTGTCAATACGGCACTACCACCCGCACAAATCTCCGTGCCCGACTCGGAAGTCAAAGTGACATCCAATACGCCGAATCCGGTAACCTTGGTCGTTGCCTCTACCGTGTCACTGACGCAACCGTATTCGTCAACGGCATATACCTCAAACTCATATTCAGGCTCATTGGCGACCATATTCACACACGTACCGGAAGCAGACGTCGGAGACAACCAGTTCCAAGCAACACCTTCCGCCTTGCCTTCCACAACTTTTACGCATCCCGCAATGTTGTTACCGAATCCAACAGAAGTAGCCGGTTTGCTATCCCAAGCGATACGAAGCGGTGTCGCAATCTGGTAAACAGAAGTTACGGTATCCGATACGCAACCGTTCTCGGTTTCTGCCACTACCTGTAACGCATATTCGCCTCCATTGGCAAATACATAGGTAGAACCCGTATAATCTTTGTCCTCTTCTCCATCAACAAACCAGCGATAGGTGAGGTTTTCCATGGCGTTGGCTTCCTCTGCATAGATGGTATCTCCGGCACACCGAGTTGTCGACAAGGTCAATTCCGGACGGTTGCCCAGCGTAACCGTCACTTTCTCATTGGTAGAAGCTACCGGAGAACAAGAGGCGTCTTCCACATGTACGAAGAATACATTCTCGCCTTCTTCCAAATCTACCCAATTACCGGCAATCTCTTTTCCGTTCCTCAACCACACGATTTCACCACCCGTTGATAGAGCCTGCAACTGATAAGGCGACTCACAAGCTTTCTGCGCACTTTCCAAATCATGCAATACAGGACGCTGACCGAATTTAACCGTCAATTCTTGTACCTCAGACATACATTCACCATCCTCAGCATATACATAAATAGACTGGGTATTTCCGCCTGCCGAAGTAAGGAAGGAAGAAATCGGTTCAGAATCTTCATTCACCCATATCAGACTTCCGCCGGAAGTACTTGCCTTCAGCTGCAATGAGGTTCCACAAGTGGTTTGCAAAGGTTCTACGGTCACCACCGGTTCCACACCGAAACGCACCTCCACCGTTTGCTCTACACTCTTACACTTGCCATCCTGTGCATATACCTGATAGCTTGATCCCATATCAGGAGTAACTTTGGTATCCGTCAAACGTCCTCCGTTTTCCTTGGTCCAAACTAACGTACCGGCACTGGTCGTCGCCTTCAAATCCACAGCAACCTGCTCGCAGGAGGTTTGTACCGGTTCTACCGTAATCATCGGATTCGTAGCAAAAGCTACTTTTATTTGTTTCTTCTCGCTGGCACAATTCCTTCCGACACTCGCATAGACGTAATAGGTACTGATTTCCGTTCCCGATACGGTTGCGGAAGACAATACCCGGTGTTTCTCATCCTCCCATACGAGATTGCCGGCGGATGCCGTTGCCACTAACGTACATTCGTTATCACAGGAAGTCTGCAAACTTTCAGCAAACACTTCCGGTGTGGCTCCGAATCTAACCGTCACCGCTTTCCGCTCGGTGGTACAAGTACCGTCGACAGCCTGAACATAACAGGTCAACTGATCTCCGGAAGCCGGCTTGGTCACCACTGCCGGCAAGATGACATTGCCCGCTTCATCCGTCCATTGCAGGCTTCCACCGGAAGTCGTCGCCTGCAACTCAAGCACTTCATTGCAAGAGGTCTGCAAATCCACCACCTCGATCTGCGGATCGGCACCAAAAGCCACATTTACTTCCACCGTATCACCGACACAAGCGCCATCCGCCGCATAGACATAATAACGTGCCGAAGTGCCTTTCGCCCCTTCGATGTGCGTAGAAGCCAACGGTTGCTTATCGTTTTTCAGCCAATATACGAATCCGCCCGTTGCCTCCGCCTGCAACTCCATTTTCGTCCCGCAACTCGTTTGTTTCGTATCCACATTGATGGAAGGTGAAGCGCCGAAGTTGACAAAAACCTCTTTGATTTCACTCTTACAAGAACCATCTTGTGCCTGTACGTAATATCTGCCCACGCTTCCGGCAACGCCATGAACAGACGGCGTTGCCAGCGATTCACTGCTACTGTTCATCCAAACCAACTCTCCGCCCGTTGTCTGAGCAGACAACACAAGCACAGTATCGCAGGAGGACATCGGTGTCGTTACAGATACAAGCGGTTTGCTGTTGAATGCAACCGTCACTTTCTGTTTCTCACCGACACACGTACCGTTCTGCGCCTGTGCATAATATACCGCATAATCCGCAGTCTCCGGTTTCTGTACCAACGTGGAAGTCAGTTTCACCACCGATTCCTTGGAGGCATACCAATTCACCACGCCACTGGAGGCTTCCGCTTCCAGGTTATATTCCGAACCGCAAGTTGTCACAATATCCGAAGCCAGCAATACCTCAGGCACGCTTCCGAAACGAACCTCCACCCGTTCCGTCGTACTGTGGCAAGAGCCGTCCTCTGCTGTCACATAGTAATAAGCGTTCTCGCCCTTATTTCCAGTTACCACAGGAGTCGGCAAAACGGATCCGTCCTCTGCCGTCCATACCAATTTACCGGCGGTCGTCGAAGCCTGCAAGGTCAACGCCGTTTCACAAGTCGTCTGCAAAGCATTTACCGATACAATGGGCAATTGTCCGAAATGTACAGTGACCTTTTGAGGTTCGCTTTCACAATCAATTGCCTTGGCATATACATAATAGTCTCTGCTTTCTCCCAATTTACCGTTTACTGTAAGCGAAGGCAATATCTTCTTGGTGTCATCCATCCAAACCAGGTCTCCGTCCGTAGCGGAAGCGGTCAAAACATGCGAGGTACCGCATGCGGTCTGTTCGCTTTCCACAATCACCTGTGGCAACGCCCCGAATTCCACCTCCACCAGTTCCTGAGGACTTTCACATCCTTCTCCCTCCGCATAAACGAAATAGGTGGCTTTGGTTCCTTGCGTACCGGATACCTGAGTCAAATTCAACTTGTCGCCATTGGCATTCAACCAAACCAGATTCCCTCCCGTTGCCTCTGCTTTCAACTGCAACTGGGTGCCACAAGTGGTCTGGGGTGTCAGCACCTCTACCATTGGCAAGGTATTGAATACCACCTGCACCGTGGTCTGAGGACTCTCGCAAGTAGCGCCGTCCTTCGCCTTCACATAATAGGTATTTCCCTGTGCCGGCGTTACGGTCAACGAAGTCAATTCATTCTTGCCGTCCGACCATACCAATACTCCTCCGGATGCCGTTCCGCTTAATGTCAGCGACTCGCCGCAAGCAGTTTGCAATTCATTGGTCAAGACTACCGGCTGACCGCCAAAACGGACTTCCACTTTTTCGGTCACGCTGGAACAAGACTTGTCTTCCGCATGTACATAGTAGTATTTCGTCTTCGGAGCGGTAGCCTTCTGTTGTGTGGATGCCAGACGATTTCCATCTTCGTCTTCCCATACCAGTTTACCTCCGGTCGCAGCAGCCTGCAAATCCACCATCACCTCTCCGGAACCGCAAAGCGTCTGCGGAGAAACAACCTCCAACATCGGCGCAACACCGAATTCTACCGTCACTTTATATTCCTTGCTCTTGCAAGCCGCTGTTTTTTCCGCATATACGTAGTAGTCGTGGGACTCTCCCCGTTTTCCGCTTACCAACGTTGAAGTCAACGGATTCTTGTCGCCGTCCAGCCAATGAAGCGTTCCGTCCGAAGCTTCCGCTTTCAGTTCGTAGTTCTCCGGCTCACACGTGGTCTGTAGCGATTCCGCAAATACTATCGGTTGGGTTTTAAACAAAGCCACCACCTTATGCTTCACACTTTCGCACTCGCCATCCGTTGCATATACATAATACGTCTGCGGTTTTGCTGGTACATTAGAGATCTCCAACTTAGACACTTCCGCAGAATTCGCGTTCAACCACTTCAGCGTTCCAGCAGAAGTCGTCGCACTCAAAGTCAATTTCGTATCGCAAGTCGTCAACGTATCCAATACGGTAACAATCGGCGGCACACCGAAAGCCACGGTTACCTCCTGACGGTCGCTACGACAGGCACCCTGCTCAGCATATACCCAGTAAGTCGTCATCGTATTGGCTTCTCCGCTTACCGTAGTCGAAGTCAAAGGAGTCACACCGTCCTGTTCCAACCAATACAGATTTCCCTCCGATGCCGAAGCTTGCAATTCGTAATCCTCCACCGCACAAGTCGTCTGGAAAGCCTCTGCAATAACTGTCGGTTTGGCACCGAACCTCAACTTAACCCTCGCTCTCTCACTCCGGCAGGCATTGTCCTCCCGGCTATCGGCGGCATATACATAACACGTGGAAACCCCTTCCGTTGAAGCAATCTGAGGAATCAGCAAAGGCTCTGTATCTCCGTTCTCCAATACTTTCTCCCAATATAAATTACCGCCAGTCGCAGAAGCCTGCAATTGCAGAATATCTTCACACGTGGACTGTTCCAGTTCATCCAGCAGAACTTCCGGTTTCGTTCCCAATTCCACTTTGACAGCCAGCGTATCGCTGACACAATCCAACGCCTGAGCATATACGTAATAAGTTCCGGCTGTCTTCACCGTACCGGACGGCAATTCCGTCCGCTTGTCAGCAGCCAGATAATGCACGACTCCTTCCGTTGCCGAAGCCACAATGGTATAAGAAGAAGTTTCGCAAGTCGTCTGACGAGACTCGGCAATGACCTCCGGACGTGCTCCGAACTTCACAATCACTTCCTGGGAAGCGCCGACGCAGGTTTCATCTTTCGCCTGTGCATAATAGGTGTATTCTCCCGGTTCAGATTGAGTGATCAGCGAGGTCTTCAGCAGATCGCCCTGCGCATCCCGCCATTCTACCGTTCCAGCAGTAGACTGAGCCGTCAATTGTACAGCAGTTCCGCAAGAGGTCTGAGGACTCAGCAAATCCACCAGCATCGGAGAAGTACCGAACATCACGGTAACCGGATAAAGCTCGCTCCGGCAATCCGCACCGTTTTCAGCATATACATAATAGGTCTTCTCCGAACCTTTGCTACCTGTCACTTCCGTAGAAGACAATTCCGTTTTCTTATCCGCCTCCAGCCAATGCAACACACCGTCCGAAGCAACCGCAGTCAGGGTGTGCGATTCACCGCAAGCGGTCTGTACTTCGTTGACATCCACTTCAGGAGAAACTCCGAAACGAACCTCTACCGTCTTTTTCACACTTTCACACGTTCCATCCTGTGCATAGGCATAGTAATGCTCTATGGTTCCAGCGGAACCGGAAACTTGCGGTAAATCCAGCACTGTTCCGTCCTCCCGCATCCAGACTACCTGTCCGGCGCTCGCATCTGCCTGCAAGGTCAGAGAAGTACCGCAAGTCGTCTGCAGTTCCTTTTCAACGCTCAGCAACGGTTCCTGGTCAAACAACACGCTCACGGATTTTTTATCCCCCACACAGGAACCTTCCCGGGCTTCCACGTAATAAACAGCCACACCGCTTCCCGCCTTGACAATCGTCGTATTGGTCAATTGGGTTACACCGTCTGCCTGATACCATACGATATCCGCTTTTCCGGTTGCCTGTGCCTGCAACTCATATTGCTCGCCCTTGCATACCGTTTGAATGTCTTCCACCATCACTTCCGGCGCCGTACCGAAAGATACCCGCACAGCTTCCTGCTGGGATACACATCTTTCGTCCTTTGCTTGAACGTAATATGTTTGACTCGTTCCCGCACTTCCGTGTACCTGGGTTGATAACAATTCCTTTCCGCTGGCATCCGTCCAGATCAAATCCGAAACGCTGGACTGTGCCGTCAATATGGCAAACGTATCACAAGCCGTAATCGGCATAACCGTCAGCAGAGGAGAAGCCCCGAAATGAACCGTTACCTCGGTCATCGGTCCCTCGCACTCGGCACTCGACGCATATACATAGAACTTCTTGGAAGAACCGGAAGGTCCTTTGGCAAATGTCACCGGAGTCTGTTTGTCTTCTGCCAGCCAGTGAATGGTTGCTTTGGCATCGGTCACTTCAGCCTTCAACTCATATTCTTCCTCGCAAGTCGTAATATCTTTCTCTACAATCACCTGCGGAACCGTACCGAATTGCACCTCCACTTTTTCTTCCGCACTCTTACAACTTCCGTCTTCCGCATATACATAATAGGTATCGGTCACTCCGCTCATTCCAGAAACCGTCAAATCCGTCAGCTCGCTTCCGTCCAACTTCTTCCAAACAGCCGTTCCTCCGGAAACAGCCGCTTCCAGCGTAAGCGAAGTTCCACACGTGGTCTGCGGTGTCATCACTTCCACAACAGGCAACTCGCCGAAAGCAACCGTGACCTCGGTCATATCGCCTTTACAGCCGTCTTTTTCCACACAAACCCAGTAAGTGGACGTTTTTCCTCTTTCTCCGTAAACCTCCAGACTCGTCAATTCGGTTTCCTGATCGCTTTCAAACCATTTAATCTCTCCCTCCGCCTTGGCAAGTAAGGTATGGATATCATCGCAAGCGGTCTGCAAAGTCATGACCTCCAGTTGTGGCTTGCTGCCGTAATGAACCGTCACCTCCTGTTGCTTGCTTGAACAAATTCCGTCCTGTGCATATACCGTGTAGGTCACCGACGTACCCGCAACACCGGATACCTGAGGAGTCGGCAAGAGCTTACCAGAAGCTTTTTCCTTCCAATACAGCGAACCGCCCGTCGTAGTAGCGACCAATTTGAATACACGCTCACAAGTAGTCATTTCCGGAACAACGGTTACAATCGGATCCGAACCAAAGCGAACAAGCACTTCCCTTTCTTCACTCTCACAGGTTCCGTCCACCGCTTTTACGTAATAGGTTTTATTCGTTCCCACTGAACCCGTCACCAGCGTATTGATTTCTTTCCGGTCACTACTCTGTGAATCATACCAGTACAATGTACCACCAGAAGTTGTCGCCGTCAAGGTGTATTCCTTTCCGCAAGTGGTCTGGGTCGGTTCGACATTGATGATCGGAGCGACACCGAATTTCACTTCAACCGATTCCTTCGTACTCTTACAGGTAGCGTCTTCCGCATATACATAATAAGTTCCAGCCTTGTTCACCAATACGGAGGATAATTTCGTACCGTCTTCGCTTTCCCATACCAACTGCCCGCCGGTCGTTGTCGCCTTCAAGGCAATCGGGGTATCCGACTTGCACGCTGTCTGGGGCGTCAAGGCTTCCACATAAGGATTGGCACCGAATGCCACCCGAACGTCTTTAATCGGACTTTGGCAAGTTCCGTCCGTAGCCCGGGCATAATAAGTCGCAACGTCTGCGCTTCCCTTGTTCACCACCAAAGAAGACAACTGATTCTTGGCATTGGCATCGCTATACCATTTCAACGTTCCGCCTGAAGCGCTTCCGGTTAAAGTAAACTGATTGCCACAGGTAGTGTACAGACTGTTTGCCAAAACTTCGGGGTTCGAGCCGAAACGGACTTCCACCGTTTCCGTTTCTGAAATACAAGACCCGTCCGCTGCATATACCTCATAATGTTTAACCTCTCCCTCAAGACCGGTTACCCGAGTAAGCAAAAGTGGCTGATCGCTTCCGGCTTCTTTCCATACCAGTTCTCCACCCGTTGTCGTCGCCTGCAACTTCAGTTCCTCGCCACAAGTCGTCTGCAAGGGATTCACCTCCAATATCGGAGCGGCTCCGAATTTCACCAGCACTTTCACCCGCTCACTCATACAGGTTGCGTCATCTTCCGCACAAGCCCAATATTCGCGACTGGTTCCAGTCCCTGCCGTGGTGATAAGTGCGGATATCGGCGTCTTGGAGGTTGCCGACTCGTACCATTTCACAGACCCCGTACCGGTAGTCGATGCCCGCAAGGTATAAGGAACATCGCAGGTCGTCTGCACCACTTCCGTCAATACTTTCGGCGTACTGCCAAAGCTTACCTGCACCTCCTGCACCTCTCCTTTACATCCTTCTCCAGCGTCGGCATATACATAATAGGTCTTTGTTTCATTGGAGCCTTTCAATACGCCTGACGTGATCAATTTCTTTCCTTCCCTGTCTTCCGACCAATAAAGCGTTCCTTCACTGGCAGAACCGCTGATGGCCAGTTCCTCTCCGCAAGTCGTCAATTCCTCTTTCACGTCATTGACCATCGGCTTGGTATCTATCAGTACGACGACCGAATAGGTTTCCTCGCAATCCCCGCCGTCCAGACGCAATTGATAAATACCGTCGGCATCTACCGTATAAGGATTCTTGTCTTTGCTATCCGCCAACTCGTTGCCTTGTGGATCCAACCAGATGAACGAAGGAGCCGTCGTGGATTCGAAAGCCAGTTCCGCAGTTGATTGGCAACCCGTAATCACCGGTTTCAATCCTTCCACGGACAATACATTGTTCAATTTCACTTGAATGCGAGTGGTATCCGTACACACGCCCGTTCCCTTCACCAAGCGATATTCTCCGGATTCCTGAAC
>CAMWQQ010000060.1 GCA_947176455.1 uncultured Odoribacter sp.
CGAAAGCCAGAAACGCGCCGCCAGTTTCTATATCAACGGAGGCTATGCGTATGACAACCGGTATTTACTGGATTTCAACTATCGAAACGACGGAGCTTCCATGTTCGGCACAGACAACCGTTTCAGAAACACCTGGTCGGTAGGCTTAGGCTGGAATATCCATCATGAAAAGTTTATGGAGACGACCGAATGGTTCCAGTTGCTGAAACTCAGAGCATCTGTCGGTAATCCCGGCAACCAAAACTTTGCCGCCTATCAGGCCTTTTCCACCTATATGTTCAACGGGTGGATGACCAATGTTTTCGGAACCGGAGTCATTTTGAACGCATTAGGGAACAAAGAACTGGCTTGGCAGGAAACCATTAACTACAACGTCGGAACAGACATCACCATGTGGGGAAATCGGTTGAACATCACGTTCGACTACTATTGGAAAAACACAGACCCGTTGCTGGCCATCATTACCACCCCCGGTTCCATGGGAGTCAAAAGCCTGGCGATGAATGCCGGCACACAAAAGACCCAAGGTCTGGAAGCCACTCTCAAGCTCTCCCCTATATACAGACCGGAACAACGTATCAATTGGAACATCAGTGCGAACGCCACACACGCTACGGCACGATATGCGAACATCGGCAACTCATTCAGTGCGTTGAACGAAAGCGGAAGAGCCTCCCTGGCGGGGACCGTTCGCTATTACGACGGTGGCAGTCCGACGGCGATATGGGCAGTACGTTCCGCAGGCATCGACCCCGCCACCGGCAAAGAACTTTTCGTAAAGAAAGACGGAACATATTCATTCAATTATGACGTGGACGATGAAGTGGTCATCGGCAACACGGAACCGAAAGTCGAAGGAGTATTCGGAACTACTTTTTACTACAAAGGGCTGAGTTTCGGATGTTATTTCCGCTATCAATTGGGAGGACAAGTATTCAATACATCGGTATTCCAAAAAGTAGAAAATATCGGTACGGAAGAGGTTTATTTCAATCAAGACAAGCGGGCACTGTACAACCGCTGGTCGGAATCAAACCGGGAAGCGCAATTCAAAGGCATTTCCCTGATTCAGAAAACAGACAAATCCTCCCGTTTCGTCATGGACGAAAACACATTAAGTTGTGAATCAGTAAACGTAGGCTACGAATTCACGCAAAGTTTCATCAAGAAAATCGGATTGTCCGCATTGAATGTACAAGCAAACATGAACGATTTGTTCCGTTGGTCTTCCGTCAGAAACGAAAGAGGCATCGATTACCCGTTTGCACGTACTATTTCGTTTTCAGTCGGAGCTACCTTTTAAATAAATCGTTTTAACCAGATAATGAAGCACATCATGAAAAACAAAGCATATACAGTCGCCCTCGCTTGTCTATCCGTCCTGTTCAGCGGATGCAACAACTGGCTAGACGTGAAGCCATACGACCAGATATCAGAGGAAGAGTTGCTCTCCACCGAAGACGGCTTTTTCAAATTGTTGAACGGCATTTATATTGAACTGAACCACGAGAATCTATACGGAAGTACACTTTCCGTTGAGATGCTTGAGGTCATGGGAGGTGCTTATGAGATTGGAACGGACAATATGGTCTGGGGCAATTACAAAGACCTGAGCAAATACGAATACGGCACGGAATATTGGCGAACTCGGTTGAGTGCTACCTGGGACAAGGCATACGCCTTGATTCTCAATTGCAACAAGATTCTGGAAAACATGGAAGGAAACCATGTCGCTTTGTTTACGGAGGACAATTACAACATCGTCCGCGGTGAAGCACTGGCATTAAGGGCGATGCTCCACTTTGACATGCTACGCCTGTTCGGTCCCGTCTATTCACGAGGGAAAAACAAGACAAGCATTCCGTATTACTTTTCACAGACCAATCTTCCGGAAACTCCGCTGACGGCAGAACAAGTTGCCCAAAATGTCATTGCCGACTTGAGGGAAGCACGCATCCTGCTTGCCGGAGACCCGATTATAACAAATGGAACGATGATGAGCGGCGACCTCAACGCCTCATCCAATTTCCTACGATACCGTGCTTTGCGCCTCAACTATTATGCCGTAACCGGATTGCTGGCTCGCGTTTATCTTTATACCGGCGATAAAGGAAATGCCTTCACTTATTCCACGGAAGTCATCAAGGCCGCCAATAACGGAATATTTCCCTGGGTAGACAAAAAACTGGTCATCGGTTCGCCCGATGACCCGGACAGGATTTTTTCCTCCGAAGTCATCTTTGCCTTGTCCCATTCCAGACGGAGCCAGTTATTCAAAAATTATTTCGATCCGTCCCGTCTGCCGGGTTGCGTGTTCAGAATGGAAAGAGAATTCATGAACAACTACATTTACGGAGGCTCCACAACCGGAGGCAACCAGGATGATTACCGAAATCTGGTGAACTGGACAGCAAACGGAGCTTACAAATATTTCTACAAATATGCAGACATGGTGGCTACGGGAGCCATTGAAAATACCATGATTCCCCTGTTGCGTCTCGGAGAAATGTATCTGATTGCGGCAGAAAGCCAGTCCGACGACCTGGCTGCCGGAGTCTCTTATGTGAATACGCTTCGCAAAGCCCGGGGCGTTTCCAACTTGCAGACATTGAACAGCGACTTGCTGATTTATGAATACATCCGCGAGTTGTACGGCGAAGGACAATTGTTCTATCTCTACAAACGGTTGTTCTCCCCCATTTATTTTTCCGCAACCGCCAGCAAGAATCCGGAACCCAGCGATGAAATTTTCATTGTTCCCCTACCCGATTCCGAGACAGAAAACTGATTCATCATGAAAAATGCAGAAAAAATGAGAAAGATAACATATACCATCCTACTGCTTGCCGGTGTTCTAAGTGCCTGTGACCAAAGAGAGCCTGCGGCATTTGAAGAAATCAGCGGCATTTATTTCAATAACCGCGCCAACATTTCATCCACCAGCGCCTTGCTTGACAGCACCAGTCTAACCTTTGTCTACGAGAATACGGATGAAATGAATGTTCCGGTCAAAATCCAGCTGTTGGGACGCCCATCGACACAGGCGCGTCCGATTGAGTTGCGCATCACATCGGAAGACGCTACGGAAGGCGTGGATTACGTATTGCCGGAAAGCACCGAGTTGCCGGCTGGTGCCACGACCCTGAATTATATCGTTACCCTGAAACGAACCTCTCCGTTGAAAGAAGCAACCAAAACCATTCTATTGGAGATTTTGCCGAATGCCTGCTTTTCACTCCCCGTATCGGAAGAGGTGCAGGCAAACGGAGACACCGTATCTATGTTGCACTATCGGATTATTTATTCCGATATGTTCACGACTCCCCCGACGGCATGGCGAACTGATTTTCTGGGCACATTCTCTCCTCAGAAGTTCAACCTGATATGCAAAGTAGTGGACATCGCCCCGTCAGATTTCAACGATGCCTCCAAGCTGACCTTTCCCAAGCAATTGTATATCCGTCAGACAATAACCAAATACATTACGCAGGAAATCGCCAAGCGCGACAACGGAGAAGCATTTGACCAGGACGTATTGGATAGCCAAACCGGAGAACCGTTAAGTTTTATAGACACCAATAATCATTGAGAAGGATGAAACTGAAAAATAATCTGCCTATTTACCTGTTAGGCCTTTTGATGATGGCTTGTGCAGAAGACAAAGGGAATTACAAATATCACGACCTGATTGAACCCGAAATTTCGGGCGTAGAGGAAAAACTATCCGTACTGACATACGCCTCCTTGCGTCTGAACCCTGAACTGGGAGCCAAGGCAAAGGCGGAAAACCAATACAGTTACGAATGGAGGGCCATCAATCAAGACGAAAGCCATGAAGTGACCGTACTCGGCGACTCCCGGAATCTGGACTATCAGGTGGAACTGGCACCAGGCATCTACACGCTCTATTTCACGGTTACGGAAAAAAGTTCCGGACTTTACTGGCAACAAAATTACCAGTTGACGGTAAGCGATGCCACCACAGAAGGCTGGATGGTACTTTGCTCAGACAACGGCACCGCCCGTCTGGACATGGTATCCACAGTGACGGGGGAAACCTATTTCGACATCCTGAAAGACAACAAAGAGATGCCCGCATATCAAGGTCCGCGAAAAATACAATGGCTTTCCAAGCATGCCGACTCGGATTCCCCCTACTATCTGTTGACCGAACAGGGAGCCACACGTCTGGGAAAAAACAAATTTATCTGGAAAGAGGAATATGATTTCAAATACGAAGTCGCCACGTTGGCTAATCTGTGTCCCTACTCCATTACCTTGGCGGGATTCGGCAGGATGATGGTAAGCGGAACAGATGCCTACTACAACGAAACCATCTCCTTCAGCGGACTTTACGGCGACAAAATAAACGAAGGATTTGCCGTTGCGCCACACATCGGCGCGAACATCAGCGCCACAATATATGCCGCCGTCTATCTGATGTATGATACAGACAACAAACGCTTCATGACCTATTGTCCGATGATGCAATCCGAGGCGTTGGGAGGATACGAACCTTTGCAGGAAATCACCGCCATGGAGGAACTGGCTCGAACCGCCAAAGGAAGCGATAAAGTCGTGGGCACGGCTTTCGATGAATACCCTGTCGGTTATGATTACGTGTATATGGAGAATACGAAATATGATGCAGGAAACGCCAAAATGGGAACCACCTACACGCTTCTGAAAGACGAGACCGGCAAACTTCATGTATATGGCATTCAGTTGGGAGATTTTATGTTGTTTTCCGATTGCTCCTACATCATCGGAAGAGCCTATTACGGTGACTTGTCCGGCTGTACAGACATCGGAAAAGAAAACAATCTGTATGCTTTCAGTTCCTTGCGCAACTATATGTACTATGCTGTAGGTGGAACATTGTATCGGGTTGACCTTTCCGAGAAACCGCTGACGGCAAAGAAACAATTCACGCTAAACGGAGAGACCATCACCTGTCTCAAGTTCAATCTCTATCAGAACAACCCGAATGACAACCGTTCATACGATTTGGTTGTCGGAAGTGTAAAAGACGGGAAAGGTACACTCAGAATATATGAAGGCATGTCCACCGAAGGAGACTTCTCCTCTGTTACCCCTGAAATTTATACGGGTTTTGCAGAAATTGTAGACGCAACCTATCGGGAGAGATAAAACTGGGATAGAATCATATACTAACATCGAATACGAAAATGAGAAATTGTTTATTATTTCTGTGGATATTTTTGGCATGCGCTTGTGCCTCTTCCACACAACGGGGTGGCATTGAAATCACGTTTGACGTACAGCAACCCACCGCCCGGCAAGTCGTACTGGTATATCAGACCACCATTTGCGAGATACCCCTGGACGAACAAGGCCATGCCACCTACACGTTGAAAAATGTAGATGCCGTACACGCCCGTCTCTTTTACGGACAACAGGAAAGAGCGATTTACCTGGAGAAAGGAGACCGCGCCCGCATCACGTTTGACGGCAATGACTTTGTGCGCACTTTTGCCTTTGAGGGCGACAAGGCTCCTGTGGTCGATTATCTGAACCGCATATCACTGACTCCTTTGGAACAGGAATATTATGTGTTACCGCTGAATGAATTTGCCCGGAAAGTTGAACAAAAGGAACAGGAAAGCCGGAAATTGCTGGAAGCACACCAACTGGGAAAGTTCGGCAAATTTGAAAAAATGGAACAGGGACGCATCCATTACGGTTTTGGTAGCGCCTTGCTGATGTACCCTGCCGGACATTCCGCCTTGGCACAGGATATAGTAGCCTATAAGCCCGATGACGCGTATTACGAAATCCTCCGCACTTATTGGAAGGAAGACGAAGATTGGATTGACGTTCGCGAATACCGCAGCATCATGATTGAACTGGCGCATGCACTTGATGAAGCCGGCAGAAACGTGAGAGGCTACTATCCAAAAGCTGTTGCAGAAATGCGGTATATTGCCGACCATGTTCAAAGCGAGAAAATAAAACAAACCTTGTTGCACCAGATAGCGGCATCGCACGTTGACCAGTTCGGCATCAAAAACATCACCGACATGGAAAATCTTTACCACACCTATGTGAAAGATACGGTTTTACTTGCCGACTACCGGACAAAATACGACAAATGGGACATGTCCACACCCGGTAAACCGTCCCCCGATTTCAAGGCAGTGGACATAACGGGAAAAACCTATTCCCTGAAAGACTTTAAAGGGAAGTATATCTATATAGACATGTGGGCAACCTGGTGCGCTCCCTGCAAGCGGGAACTCCCGTTCCTGAAAGCGCTGGAAGAAAAGTTCGCAGGAAAAAACATTGTTTTCCTGGGGCTTTCCATTGATTACGACAAGACGAAATGGGAAGAGCGGGTCAAAAGCGACGAACTGGCAGGCGTACAATTGCACATCGGCCCGCAAAGCAGTTTCAAACGCGCCTACAACATCGACGGCATTCCCCGTTTCATCCTGCTGGACAAAGAAGGAAAAATCATCAATAACGAAATGTCCCGTCCTTCCTCTGAAGATACCGAACGTATTCTGAATGCATTGGAAGGGATATAAATCAACAACTAAACTATTATTAACTCAAAAAGCGATTAATCATGAAAAAAATCTGGTTTTTAATGCTGATGATGTGCGCAGTAAGCGTATTCACGGCTTGTTCAGACGATGAAGGAGAAAACGAAGTCGTCAATCCGATTTCAAATCCTTCTGTTCCCGCAGAAGCAGAAATCGGTACCGAAGTACTTGTCAGAGGAACAGGTTTTGATGCCTCTTTGGCAAGACTGTCATTAAAAGATGCAAACGATGTTGAAACAACATTGACCGATTTGTCATTTACTGCTTCCGGTGTTAGCTTTACCATTCCGATGTCTTTGGTTGCCGGAGACTATACATTGTTTTTGACTCAAAACGGAGTATGGGAACTGGGCAAGATAAAGTTGCTCCCTGCAACTTTGCCGATTATCGGTCTGTCATTTCCGAAAGAAGCCTACATCGGTCAAGAATTAACCATTGCAGGAAATAATTTTGATGCCGCATGCAAAATCTACCTGGAAACAACCGACGAGGAGGCAACAAGAACGGAACTGACCATCACCGACCGGAGCAATGGAGTGGTATGTACTATTCCTGCAACTGTTACAGAGGGCACGTACAATTTGGTGCTGGCTCAAAGCGGAGCTGAATGGGTATTGGGAGAAATTACCCTTGAAGCAACTCGCAGATTAAAATCCATGTTGGTGGAAGTGGACTATAGTGAAATGGGAGGTAATGTAGATACATATTCTTATTATTTGGCATACAATGCACAAGGACAGGTTGAAAGCATCAATGCCGATGAAGAAGGAACAATGCCCTGGTATAGCCTCACGTATTCCAACGGACAAATTTCAATCGAACCAGGAATTACGGCAGAAGAAAATTTAAATGAACCCTATCCCTTTATATTTGAGGTCGAAGACAATCAGGTGATCAAACATATCGACGGTTCCAGAGAATATAGTTGGACGTATACAGAGGACAAATTAACAGACATCGTGAGAATCAGCAATTCAAAATCACTATTGGCATTGGAATGGGAAAAAGACAATGCGGTTCAGATAGGCGACAATACCTTCACCTACGATGAAAATCAGAAAGTAAAAGGTGTTGACATCTCCAAATGTTTATCTTTCATCTCAACACTAGATGCCGATATCGAATTATTTTGTGCAGAATTACTGGGAATTTCTGGTGCCAAAAGCCTTAATCTTCTCAAAACGTTTAGCGCAGAGGGACTGGAACATGCCATGACCTGCACATTGGATGAAAAAGGATATTTGACTTCTGTTTCAATTGAAGGAAATGTAGAAGTATACTTCTTCCCCATAACCGTAAACTTGGTATATGAATAAATCCAGATAATTCATCCAAGATTATCAAATACTAAAGAGCCATATCATTAAAATAATGATATGGCTCTTTTTTATGCCCAGCTATTGTTTATCATATAAAAAGCGACTATATTTGCAATAGAATAAGGATGTTGTTTAATAATATGAAAGAAACAACGAGTATATCAAGTAAAAAGAAAAGAATTTCTAAAGGAGACAGATTAAATTGGATTCCTTTAAGAGATATACAACCTGTAAGATTAAAAGAATGTTCTGCTTCTTCACGTAGATTATCTAAAGTAGATCTATCTAGAATAAATAGAAACGTAACATCTTTTTTAATTCCGTGAATTTTGATCATAAGGGATATGATTTAAAATTTATCCAATGTGATAAGTGTAGTGATGAAAGTTCACATTTATATACTAAAATTTATAAATTTTTCTCTCCTGTAACTCATTATTCTTATATATTACGTGCTGATTATCACGAATTAAACGTATATGCGATTAAATTTTATTGTAAACGATTTCGTCATAGCGATTTAAAATATTCTAAGATAATTAATAAAGGAGATTTAGGTAATATCGTTGCAACTTGTTTAAAAGTAATTCCTATTCTTTTGCAAGAACAACCTTCTGTTTCATTTGCTTTTGCTGGAGCTAGAACGATTGATAGCCAAAGTTCTAAAGTGGAGAATTATGAAAATACACAAAGATTTCGAA
>CAMWQQ010000061.1 GCA_947176455.1 uncultured Odoribacter sp.
ACATCGTCGACCGGATTTTCATCGGACAGGGAGCCGGACCACTCGCCATCTGCGGGTTAGCCTTGACGTTGCCATACGTTTCACTTTTGGGAACCATCGGAACGCTCACCGGAGTCGGCGCGGCCACCCGCATATCCACCGCCATTTCTTTGGGCAACCACCAGCTTGCCTGTAAAATACTGGGAAACGCCGCATTCCTGAACACGGTGCTTTCCGTCCTGTTGATTATCTTTTCGTTCGGCTATTTGGAGGAAATCCTATCAGCATTCGGAGGCAGTCCGCAGACCATTCCCTACGCCCACGACTATTTAAGCATCCTGATTCCAGGAAGTCTGCTCACCAATCTCAATTTCACGTTTTCCAATGCCCTGCGAGTTTCAAGCTTCCCCAAAAAATCCATGCTCATCACTTTGACCGGAGTCGTCACCAACATCATACTGGATCCCATATTCATATTCGGATTTGATATGGGCATTGAAGGTGCCGCCGTTGCCACCGTGTTGTCCATGTTGGTCAGTTCGATGTTGCTCATCTTCCATTTTTCCACGACATCAACCCCTTTGAAGCCAAGCCCTGGTTGCTTCAAGCCACAGCTTTCCATTCTAATCAGCATCATCGATATCGGCATGGCGGCTTGCATCATGAACATCACCACCGGAATGGTGAACATCATTATGAACCGTTACCTGGAAAACTACGGAGGAGATTATGCCATTGGCGCATACGGCATCATCAGTTGCTATTCCGTGCTGACCGCTATGTTGCTTATGGGCATCTGCCAAAGTATGCAACCATTAATCAGTTACCATTACGCCACAGGACACTTCCATTTCGTCAACTATACGCTAAAGACAGCAATACGGACAGGCAGTTTCCTGGCTTGTTGCATTTTTTTGATCGGAGAAACCGGTGCACCCTGGTTGGTAAAAGCCTTTACCAGCGACCAGGAGCTAGTCGGCATCAGCATTCAGGGACTGCGTCTCACGTTTATCGCCATGCCCTTGACTGGAGTACAAATCATTGCCACCAGCTACTTCCAATCTGTCCGGCAAGCTCCCAAGGCTATCACGATGAACATCTCCCGGCAATTCCTGTTTTTAATCCCTGCTTTGGGACTTTTTTCGCATCACTGGGGATTGACCGGTATCTGGTTCGCCATTCCGTTTGCCGACCTCATGGCAACCCTCATCGCCATTTTCTTCCTCTACCGAAACCGGCTCAACGCTTCCGCATAACTTATTTCAGCAGCTCATACACATTCTTCTCTTCACCGACCACCCAGGCCAAATCGCCGGCCTGGAAAACGGTATTCGCTTCCGGAATGCGCAAAGATGCCGCACCACGTTCCAGACCCACCACCACGCATTTGTATTTTTCCCGGATACCGGATTCCCGGATACTTTTTCCGCAGAACGGAGATTCCGGTGTCAATTCAAACTGTTTCAGGCATACTTCGCTCTGGGTCAGGTCGGAATCTGAAGGAGGCAAAATCATGTCCTGCAATTTCTCACCGAACTGCTTCAACTGCTCGTCGCTTCCGATAACCTGAATTCGATCCTGCGGATAAAGCCGTTCCTTACCTCCGGGAATATTCATACAATTCTGTCCTCTGAAAATCGCCACCACCATAATGCCGTAGCGGGTACCCAAAGCAAGTTCCTCCAAAGTACATCCCGCCCACAACGATTCCCCGGGAATGACAAAATCCGTCAGATGCAAATCACGAGACAACAGATGTCCGGCAAAACGGGGAGGAATCCGAAGTCCGGAATGCCGTCCATATACCTCCCTCAACCTGAAATTGCGTAAAAAATGGCGTTCTATCTGAATCGACTGCTTTTTCAAGTAACGGGAATAAAACATACCGAGCACCACGACACCGGCAATCCCTACCAACAACGCCGTCGAAGCCTTAAACAAAGTCATTATCACCGCCATGACATACACAATGGCAAGCACAAAGCGAAACAACACCAAAGAAACCAGATATGCCTGACTGAAATAACCGTCCTCCCACAACGCCCGGAATTCCGCCGAATGGTTTTTCTTCGCCACAATGGCCCTCAGGAAAGGCGACAGCAACAACAAGATGATGACGGCACACAACAGAGAACCCCAGAATCCGGGTATATGCATCTGAATCAATGGCACCAGACTATGGAACGACAAAATGATGATAGCGATGATGACTACCGAATAAATGACTACGATTCGCAACAGAGCAGTCAGCAAGCGCTTCCAATTGCTTTCCTGGTTTACCACCCGCGTACCGGATGCATAATGTTTCATAAACCGTTTCCATTTGCGGGGCATGTGCTTTTCAACAAAGGGATAGGCGGGCTCGGCCGCCCGAATCATATAGGGCGTCAGGAAAGTGGTAATCACCGCCACGGCAACCACGATAGGATATAAAAAGTCACTGGTCACATTCATCGTCGTACCCAAACCGGCAATGATAAAGGCAAATTCTCCCACCTGCGTCAGACAGAATCCCGACTGCATAGCCGTCTTCAAAGGCTGACCGGCTAAAATCACGCCAAACGTACCGAAAGTGGACTGCCCGATCAACACCGTCAGGGTAATGATGATCACCGGCCAGATATATTCCGCAATGACTCCCGGGTCCACCATCATACCGACCGACACGAAAAAGATTGCGGCAAAAAGGTCTTTCACCGGCTTGACGATATGCTCTATGGTTTCCGCTTCTATCGTCTCCGCCAGAATAGAACCCATGACAAACGCCCCCAAGGCGGATGAGAAACCGACATAACTGGCAAAAACGACCATGGAAAGACAAAGCCCCAGAGACACGATTAACAACGTCTCATCGCCCATGAGCAAACGGGTGCGCCGGAAAAAGGTGGGGATAATGTAAATTCCCGTCACGAACCACAACAACAGGAAAAAGATCAGTTTTCCGATGCTGTATGCCATTTCCGCCCCCTCGAAGTTCTTGCTCACCGCCATAGTGGACAACATAACCATCAACACGATGGCCACCAAATCCTCAATGACCAGGATGCCAAACACCAATCCGGTAAAACGCTGGGTTCTCAAACCAAGGTCCTCGAACGCCTTATAAATAATGGACGTGGAAGACATTGCCAGCATACCCCCAAGAAATATGCAGTCCATCAGTTTCCACCCCATGGCAATACCCGCGACATACCCCAGCAACACCATACCCAAAATGACCGTCATGGCCGCAATGACCGCAGTACCCCCCACCTTCATCAGTTTCTTGAAACTGAACTCCAAACCGAGGGCAAACAACAAAAACACCACGCCGATATCCGCCCACGTCTGTATGTTCGCCGTGTCAATCACAGAAGGCGTCAACGTAAGATGCGGACCGGCTATGATACCGGCAACGATGTAACCCAATACTAACGGTTGTTTCAACCACTTAAAAATCAATGTCATCAGACCGGCAGCCCCCAATATCAGCGCCAAGTCTGTTATTAAAGTAGGTAAATGAGACATATACACCTTGATATTTCAGGCAAAGGTAAGCAATTATGCGAAAAAAATGGTTTATTTCACCGTCTTTCTGTTGATGAATTCCAGAAATTTGTCCCGATAAGAATCGGACACGGGAATGTAAGTGCTCCCGAAAACAATCCGGTTGCGCTCGACAACCGCCACTTTGTCCAAATTGACGATAAAAGAACGGTGCACCCGAATAAAGGAATCGGCAGGCAACGACTCCTCCAGACTCTTCATGCTAATCAAGGACACGACAGGATGCGGGGAATCCTCCGTATAAATTTTCACATAATCCTTCAACCCCTCTATGTAGCAAATCTTCTGCAACGCAATCTTCAAAAGCCTGTAATCCGATTTCACAAAAATGCAACCGTCCTCCTGCTTCCCCGCCGTTTGGGCGGAGGATTTCATTTCAAACCATTGCAAAGCCTTGTTGGCGGCTTTGAGGAACTCCGGATAACTGATGGGTTTCAGCAAATAATCCAAGGCATTGACTTTAAAACCTTCCAGGGCATACTGCTCGAAAGCCGTCGTAAAAATAATCCGGACCTGCTGTTCTATCATCCGAGACAACTCCAATCCCGTCAGTTCAGGCATCTGAATATCCAGAAAAATCAAATCTATCCGTTCCTCCTTGAGTTTCTGGAGCACATCCACGGCACTGCCGCAACGTCCTTTCAAATGCAGGAAAGAGGTGCGTTGAACATAAGACTCCAACAAATCCAAAGCCAACGGTTCATCATCCACTATCAGGCAATTCAGTTCCATGATGCAATATTATTTCAATACCAGTTCGGCAACATAGGTTTCTCCCGTCAAAGCGGTACTCAAATCATACTTTCCGGGGTACAGCAATTCAAGCCGTTTCCTCAAATTCTCCAGTCCGATGCCGGAACCGCTCCGGTCATTGTCCTTCTTGGGGTGGTTGCTGTTTTCAATCCGACAACGCACCTCTCCGCTGGTCTCCACCTTGAAATCAATATGGACAAAAGATTTCTCCGTCGGACTGATTCCGTGTTTGAAAGCATTCTCGATTAAAGTAATGAAAAGCAAGGGTGCCACCAATATTCCCTTCCCGTCGTCGGGCAAATCCACCCGCAAATCCACCCTGTCAGACAGACGCAACCCCATCAGCTCGATGTAACTTTTCATAAACATCAGCTCCTGGTCCAGAGAAACAAACTGCTGCCTGTCCTCATACAACACGTGCCTCAACAAACGGCTCAAATCATGCACGGCATACTGCGCCCGCTCGGCATCAATGGCAATCAGAGAATAAATGTTGTTCAGCGTATTGAACAGAAAATGAGGATTGAGCTGATTTTTCAGATTCTGCAACTCGGCTTCCGTCCGCGCTTTTTCCAACTCCTTCTTTTCATCTTCCATGGCACGCCAGTTTTCCGTCATGCGAATGGCGACGCTCAAAGCCGCCGTCAAAGCCATGGTCAGGCAGTTCCTCAGGATAAACATGATTTTCGGAGGACCTCCCGCATGATGCCTGTCGCCTACGATGTGCACGAAATACCAACCATGCCAGGCTTCCGACAACAGGCTCAATACCGCAAAAAGCGCCAGATTCACCAACAGAAAGGGTAGCACTCCCCGGATAAAAAGCATACGGTCTATCAGCACGAAATAATTGCAATAGAAAATGACCATGGAAAGTACCGGCAGACAAACATACCCCAAGTACTTCACCCAAGTCATCGGGTCCGCCTCCTTCCAGGTAAAAAAAAGCGGGAAACCAAATACAATTCCCCACCCGATAACCTGTATGACATATTGTAAAACCTTACTCTTTCTCATATCGCAAAGGTAACAATTTATATGAAATGAGCCATTATGGCAACATCATTCATAACGTATCGCCTCTATGGGGTCCAGATTGGAAGCCTTGCGAGCCGGATACCAGCCAAAGAATATTCCCGTGATGGTGCAAACCACAAAAGAAAGCACAACAGAATACCACTCCACATAAACCGGCCACCCGGCAAACAATTTGACCATCCAGGACGCTCCGATGCCAAAAACAACGCCTATCAAACCGCCCGTCACGCTAATCAGAATGGCCTCTATCAGAAACTGCGCCAGAATATCCCTGCCCTTGGCACCAATAGACATGCGCAACCCGATTTCCCGGGTACGCTCCGTGACGGAAACATACATGATGTTCATGATGCCTATACCTCCCACCAACAAAGAAATTCCGGCGATACAGGCAAGCAACACCGTCATCATGTCCGAAGTGGAATTCATCATCGTGCTCAACTCCTGTTGCGAACGGATGTTGAAATCATCCTCATCCGTAGCCCGCAACTTGTGATTGCGCCGCAAGATACTGGAAATCTCCTCCTCCGCCTCTTCCGTCTGCTCCTCGCTGAGGGCGGAACAAAACATGCTCTGCAAATGCGTAATCGCCAACACACGCTTCTGAATCGTCGTATAGGGAGCCAAAATCAGGTCGTCCTGGTCCATACCCATGGTATTGTATCCCTTGGACGCCAAGACACCGATTATCCGGAAAGGAATCTTTCCAAAACGTATCACCTTGCCAATCGGGTCCTCGCCGTTTGTAAACAGATTGTCGACAACGGTTTTCCCCACCACACACACCTTGGCAGAGCTGACAATGTCCTGTTCCCCGAACATATCCCCCTCGGCAACGACATATTTCCGGATGTCCAGATAGTCGGGACTGACCCCGTACATGGAAGTCGGGTAATTGTTGGCTCCGAAAATCGCCTGTCCGCTGCTACTGACGGAAGGCGAACACTTGGCAACATAACGGGTTTCATTCACGACCGCCTTATAATCCTCCAGTTTCAGACTCTGCATGGCGGCAGGGTCTTGTCGGACACCACCTCGCCGATCCGCACCCGGATGAATCATAATCATATTCGACCCCATTTCGGAAATCTGCGCCCGGATACTCCGCTTCGAGCCTTGCCCGATAGCCAGCATGGTAATCACTGACGCTACACCGATGATGATACCCAACATCGTCAGGAATCCCCTCATCTTGTTGTTTCCTAAAGCCCTTAAAGCTATCCTGAACAAATTCGTGAAATTCATATGCTCAACGTTAATAAACAAAGAAAATTCTACTCCTCGGTCACCGGCAACGACTCCAGCGTCTCCTTGGCAAAGGCTATCCGGTCATTCTGCGTATCCTGCACCACCTGCCCGTCCTTCAGCACAATCGTGCGACTGCTGTAAGCGGACAGTTCCGGATTATGGGTCACAAACACAATCGTGCGCCCCAAGGCGTGCAACTCTTGAAAAAGAACCAGGATTTCAAAGGAAGTCCGGGTATCCAGATTTCCCGTCGCCTCATCCGCCAATATCAACACCGGGTTATTGACCAAAGCCCTGGCAATAGCCACCCGCTGCTGCTGTCCCCCCGACATCTGATTGGACTTGTGATACAAACGGTCTTGAAGCCCGACGGCATTCAACGCCTCAATGGCACGCCTCTCCCTCTCCTTCGCCGACACTGCCGGATTATACATCAACGGCAACTCCACGTTCTCTATGGCAGTCGTCTTGGGCAACAGGTTGTAAGACTGAAAGACAAAACCGATTTTATGGTTGCGCAATTCCGCCCGGTCGTTCCTGCCCATTTGTCGCACGGAACACCCGTCCAACCAATATTCGCCGGAAGTGGGCGTATCCAGGCATCCCAGCAGGTTCAACAACGTGGATTTTCCCGAACCGCTGGTTCCCATTATCGTCACAAACTCCCCGGGCTGAATGGCAAACGATACCCCCCTCAAAGCATGCACCGTCTCGCTTCCAACCACAAAGTCCCGTTTGATGTCTTTTAATTCTATGATAGCGTTCATCTCATTCCTATTAAATCACCCGTCATTTCTTCTTGTTGCTCCCCGGCCGTTTCGGCATAAACGGACTGGACTCACCTCCTTTGGACTGCGGTGGAGCCATGGACGGTCTGCCGGACTGCATTCCCGTCACTACTTCCTGCCCTTCCCTCAAACCGCTCTCCACTTCCACGAGAGAAGTCAAAGCCGTGCCTATCCTTATCTCTTTTTCCTCCAACACATTCCCCTCTTTCACCCACACCGTTTTCTGCAATGCGGGATTGTCGACCCTCGCAGGTTTCAAGGTCATTCCCGCCTCTTCCGCCACCGCCTGCTCCGGAACAAACTTCAACGCCTTGGCAGGTATCGTCAGCACATTGTCTTTCTCCAACGTATAAATGGACACCGTTGCCGTCAAGCCCGGTTTCAATTTCAAATCCGGATTGGGCGCGCTGATAATCACTTCGTAAGTCACCACGTTGGACTCCACCGTCGCCTCCAGCCGAACCTGCGTCACAACGCCCTCGAACACGTCATTGGGATAAGCGTCCACGGAAAAAGTCACCCGCTGCCCCTCCGCCACCTGTCCGATGTCCGCCTCGTCCACATCGGCAACCACCTGCATCTCCCTCAGGTCGTTGGCAATCGTAAACAAAGTCGGAGTCGAGAAACCGGCGGCAACCGTCTGTCCTTCCTCCACTTCCTTGCTGATGACCACCCCGTCGATAGGACTGGTAATCACGGCATAACCGAGATTCCGCCGCACCTTCACGATGTCCGCCCGGGACTTGTCGTAAGCGCTCTTCGCTTTCTCATAATTGTAAGTCGCCGTCTCGTAATCGCTGTCGCTGATTAATTTCTTTTCAAACAACACCTTGCTCCGGGCATAATTCTTCTGCTGATAGTCATATTCCGCCTTGGCGTTTGCCAGTTGCGCCTCCTGCGACTCCAGTTCCGCCTGCAAGGTCACTTTGTCCATTTCCGCAATCAACTGCCCTTTCTTCACCACGCTATTGTAATCCACATAAATCTTGTCAATGATGCCGGACACCTGCGTACCGACTTCCACCTGAGTAACCGGTTCCACTGTTCCCGTAGCGGAAACCATATTGGACATCGAATTGCGACTTACCCGGCTCACTTCCCAGTCGACCTTCATTTTGGAACCGCAACCGTGAAACATCCAGGAAGTTGCGCCCAGCACGATGACAAGCCCGCTAATTG
>CAMWQQ010000062.1 GCA_947176455.1 uncultured Odoribacter sp.
TATTCCGCTCCACGAGGTCCAACACGGCGGTATTGACGGCCGCACTGCGACGGATGCCTTCAATCTGGGTTTCCGTCTTTATCATCTTGCGCGAAGGCACCCGACGTCCCTTCGCCTTATACTCCTTTATCTTCTGCTCGAGGTCAGCCATTCTCGCCACCTCGGCATCCGACAGGATTGTTTTGCTCTTAAAGAATTTCATGATGACTACAATATGGACGGGACATACGCATGCCCCGTTTCGGGCAGGCAAGTTACACAATAATTCGGCAATAGTTGGTCGTTTCCCTTATCAAAATGCAGACCAGGCAAAAATTCATTGAACTACACCAACTCCAGCATATCGAAAAACATCAAACGCGTATGTTCGTTCACAATCTTCTCGGACAAAACTTTGAAGTGATTCTTTTGATAAAAATCCATGGCAGAGAGATAAGCGTCAACCGTAAGATACCTAAATGCCGAATAACTGGGGTTGTCATTGAGCATACCCTTAAGCAGATTCAGCAGATCCGTCCCGATATTCCGTCCTTTATACCGCATTGAAACCGCAAACCTCCCAATCTTTATCGCCGGATAACTTCCGAACTTCTTGCCGTCCGGAAAACTATCTTTTATTCTCTTCCATTGACTGTTTACCACCTCCTGTCTGCTGATTTTATCATTGAGCAAACAAAAGTAGGCAACAATATGACCTTCATCTTCAAGGATAAAAGAAGTTGCAATACGTTTTTCGGAAAAAACTTTGGCATCCTCGACAAGAAAGTTATTCAAATCTTCGTCTCCACAATCAAATCCGTTAAGTTCGGTTTCGGGAGAAAGTCTTACAAGCTTCATCCTATATGCAGATAGTAATGTATTCCTTCGCTTTCCTTACTGCCGCCTTGAGTTTTCTTGTATTCTCGGCACGTTGCTCCTTGGTTAGATTTTCCACTTCTAACCTAAGCTTCTCGAAGCGAACAGCATCATCGCCTGTCAAAACCGGGGTTTCTGCTATAGGTCTTGCCATGAGTTTTTTTCTATATTATTAAGTGTTTTACAAAGTTACGACAAATTTCCGAGACTTGGGGATGATTATAGCAAAATTCTTTATCGCCTCACACAACAAGAGGTTTAGCACAAAACAAGGGGCTGTCGGTGACAGCCCCTTGTGGTCAGGTCTTCGTTTTTCAAGAACGGTTACCAGTGCATCTCATCCCCAGTACCGCTATAATTATATTTCTGATACTTAATCATCACGTCCACCGGACGTCCGGCAACGCCCGTGTACTTCTGAATCAAGCTACGGTCGTCCAGTTTCAGCACCACCACATCCCCTTTCGGTTCATCCGACATCGCATCGCTGTCCGCTCCATAACGGGAAATCCCCAACAACAGTTCCTGCTCCGTTCTGGCAGCTGACATACAGGTGATTTGGGCATCCCCCTCATATCCGGCATCGCTCAAGCCCCACACCACATCTTTGGCACCGGGAGCAATGCCGTTCTCCAGTTCCCGCAAATTGTAACGGTATAATTTGTCTGCCGTGGCAAAAAACAGGTAAGGTTCCGTGCGCACCGGATACCAGGAAGTCGTTTCGTTCACGACATCGGCAGGCACTTCCACTTCGGCAACCACGCTTAAGGGAGAGGAAAGCTTCAAATACAGCATCTTGTAATCCGAACCGTTGCTCAATACCGCCACAGAATAATTGGCTGTAGCAGTATGCGTTCCGTATATCAGCTTGTAGCCGGGATATTCGCCCAAAGTCGGACAATCAGACAAATTTCCGGAACTCGGAGCCCCTAAAAAGTGTCCATACGTTTCATCGAATACGTATGACTTACTACGATCAGAACTCTCTGTCCATACCGGCATGAAGATAACCGGAGACAACGCCCCGCCCAACGGACTCTTTTTGTACACATTAGCCATTCTTTGAAAACCGCCGAAAGCCACAGTCTGGCAAGCCCACAATCCGTCATTGGCAATGGCATACAGATAACAGACATCAAACATCATCATCTTACCAGGCAGATACAAACACGCCTGAGCGTCGAAATCCGTCACTCCCGGCAACCACTGCGGTGAACTGGCGGTAAAGAACGTATGGTCCACATATTTGTCCGGACCTATCTCCTGAAGCGTCGTTTCGTCCAAACTCTTCAAACGATTATCCGTCACAACAATCAATCCCGAATTGTTATACTCCAAATCAAGCAAATAATTCCGGTGCATCTTTTTGGGTTCGACACCCAATGGATGTCCTATAATCGCCTCATAGAAATTGGGCGTGAAGACAGCGCCCTCCTTGTCCAGACGTTTGAAAGACAATTCAGCATGTCCTTGGTATTTGCTCAAGACCAATATCCCGTCTCCGGCAGTAGAACTCGCCACATTGATGTTGAAATTCCGGAAAGCCTTGGTTCCCAACTCCTTGTCTGTCACGACAAAACGGGCTACATTCTCCCCCAATGGGAAATTGGCATATACCCTCAAATCCTTGGTCGTCGCCACCGGTTCACGGTTGACCTCCCAAAGATAGGTAAACCGATTGGTATCCGCATACAGGGTTCCCTCCAGTTCCACCGGAATGACCAACAAATCCATTTGGTCGCAACGAATCAACGTATCAATCCCCTGAATCGTCACCTGGTTGATTTCCCTGTAATCATAATTGCCCTTATCGTCATAACACGCCCAGGCAAAAATCATCGCATATAAAAGAAAAACTATTTTTTTCATAACGAGCTACATTAATTTTCATTTGTAAGTTCCTCCAAACCGGACATGGTTACCCGCATGCCGGTCTCGTCATCGACAATCACATTCTTGTTCAACCAGTCAGACATCACCCAAGATTTTGTCTGCATTTCCGCATCGGTACCAGTAAACTCGTTTTCATTGTCAAACCTCGCACTCTGTTCTATCAGAAACAGCCATTTCTTGGGATGATACCACTTCAACAGGTTCGAATACTCCTCCCACCAAAGCGGTGCCGCCAGGAAATTATTTACCGATAGCTTCATCTCTCTTCCTTCATCGAGTTCCACCTGAAAATCATCGCCCGACTCCAATGCCAGCATCAGCGTCTTGAACTCCGGATTCCGGAAACTGGAACTTAGAGGTTCACGGAACAACACTATCCGAAGGGTATCTTGAAAACGGTCGGGACCGAACACCTGTTTTTCTTCCAACGGTTCATAATGCACCCCGGCAACCATATCGGTGGTTCCTTTCAAACGAGTCCCGTTTTCAAGCACTTTTACCCGATAAGTTCGAGGCTCGGCGGAAGCATTTCCCAGCAACCGAACCACGATTTTAGCCGTATCCACCGTCACCTCCTCCGGCAATTTCCCAAACGAGAACCGGACGGAATCGACAAAATCAAAATACAGCCGATTCACATCGTCATATTGGTATTTAATCTCATTGTCACATCCCTGCAACCCGAAGCAGAGCAGACAAATCATGTATATCATCTTTCTCATAGTCTCAATTTTTGGTACTGTTTCCATATTCATATTCAACTTCCGGCAACGGGAATACAAAAATCTCATCGCTGGCAGCTTTCCGTTCGTCAGCGGTATTGCCCGAAATATCATGGTGCAAACGTTTATAAGCAAAGAAAAGCATGCCTTCGCCCACAAACTCCTTGCGAATCTCCTGCAATATCACCTCTTCCGTCACCACCTGGGGTTGCACCTCCTTCGAAGTCCGAGACTGTTTGAACGTCTGCAGCAATTCGGAAGCATGCACCGGGTCGTCTTCCAGCCAACCCTCGGCTGCTATCAGATACATCTCCGACAAGCGAATCAGCGGAACTTTCGGGAAGAAACGTACGCTGTTGTCGGAATTGAACTTGCAGATATAAACATTATTTCTGAACCACTCCAGGCGATAATCCTCAAAATCTCCCTCGTATATGCTCATTTGAAATCCTCCAGCCATCTGCAAATTTCCTTCCTGGTCCAACATCTGCTTATGCCGGCTTTTCGCATTCTCCTTGATATTTTTGTTCCGCAGAGAAAAAATATGTTCATCGGAAAAAAGCAAATCCTTGTCCGCCACCTCTTCCACTTTCAAGCTCTTCTCATAATCCAGCAAGGCAAATTTTTCGCTTTCAATGACCTCTTCCGCCAACTTGCGGGCTTCCTTCTTGTAATCTCCGCCCATGCCCAGATACACCCGTGCCAGCAACGCCTTTGCCGCATAGTAATTCATCCGGGCGACATACTGGTCGGACTGGTCCTTGTTATCTTTTTCCCCGTTGCCCCACTCGTAAGGAACCACGGACCGAATCGGGTCGTTTTCCAGCAATTGCAACGCATCGTTCAAATCCTTTATCACCAATCCCAAGAAATCTGCGGTAGCATAGACTTCCGGAGCCTGTACGCCGAACTTTCCCTGCCAGGGCAGACGAACCTCCTTGCCACGTTTCACATCGGGTGCGAACAGCCGGTAAACATCGTAATGATGCCATGCCCGGAGCGCCAAAGCTTCTCCCTTTATCTGACTGCGACGTGCCTCGCTCAACACCGAAGCGTTTCTGTCGCTCCATTCCAGAATATTGTTAATTGCCGCAATGTTGGCATACAATCCACGCCACACGAGATAAATATAGCTCTCCATGCTCGCGTCTTCATAGTCATAATCCCGAAATATTTTAATTCCGTTGGGAATCGCAGAATAATCGTACGTTCTCGACATCACTTCCAACATCCCGAACGAAAGATTCTGTCCGTACAGCGTACTCGTCGACATATCGTAATATACCCCCGCCAACGCTTCGGTAAACCCACGTTCGGTACTGAACAGTTCCGATTCCGAACTCTCGTTTATCAATTTCACATCCAACCAGGAATTGCAGGAGCATATCAACAATGCCCACAACACATTCCAAATGCTATTTTTTACTTTCATATATACTATCATTAATCTGTTAACGACTAAAAGGTGGCATTCAAACCGAAATTAAACGTCCGGGCAAAGGGATAGCTGGTACCTCTTTCCTGTTTTACCGACGACAAGCGGAACAAATCGCTGGTACTGAACAATACTTTAAGACGTTCCATATACAATTTCCGGGCAATACTCAAAGGCAGTTCATAAGACAACGAAACGCTCTGCAAAGACAACAAGTTGTTGTCGAAAACCAGCCGGCTCGTCTGATAGGGAGTCGAAGTGTCGCTGATTCTTCTGAACTTCGCCTGGTCTCCCGGATTCTTCCAACGGTCGTACAACGCCCGACGGTCGACATTCCTGTAAGGGTTTGCACCTTCCACCTTGGACGCCAACGTAGCATTGTAAATCTTGCCACCATACTGGTATTTAAACAGCAAATACAGGTTAAATCCTTTCCAGCTCAGATTGGTATTCACATTTCCCTCGATAGTCGGTCTCATGTCCCCGATATCAACCTTGTCGTCGGAATTATACTCGAAACTCAATTCGCCGTTCCGCTTGATGTAAACCTCATTTCCCGTTGCCGGGTCGATGCCGGCAGAGCGTACAATCATCAAAGCCGTCTGAGAGCGTCCCACCTCGTATTTGCGGTACACTTCCGTCCCTCTGTTGTGATAATCATTATCCGCATTCCGATTGATTTCTTCCAATTGGTTGGACAAACGGGTAATCTTGCTCTTGTTGTGGAAAGCCGCCAAAGTCACATTCCACCTTAAATTCTTAGCCGAGTTCCGAATCAAATTAAAGCGCAAACGTCCCTCGACACCGGTATTTTTCAGGCGTCCGATGTTTTCCACATAACTGTCAAAACCCGTAGACGGGGCTATGGTAAGCGGCAAAAGCAAATTCTTCGTGTTCTTGACATAGAAATCACCGTTGAAGACAATCAACCCTTTCAGGATGGTCAAGTCCAATCCGACATTGTAGGAATTGGTCACCTGCCACTTCAAATCGGGATTTCCGAAACCAGCCAACGAAACGCCGAATACTCCGTTGTACTCCCGGTCAAAATTGTAGTTATAAGTCGTCAACGCCTGGGTCGATGAGAAGTTGGTCGTACCCGTGCTTCCCATGGATGCCCTCAGCTTCAACATATTTTCCTCGTCGGCATTCCAGAAATGTTCTTTGTGGACATTCCAAGCCACACCCAACGACCAGAAAGGAGCGAAACGGGAATTCCGTCCGAATTTACTGGAGCCGTCCGTCCGGAAAGAAAAATCCAGGAAATAACGGTTGTCGTATCCATAATTCAGGTTGGAGAAAAAGCCCACCAGACGAGACTTGTCATAAGATCCGCTCGGCTTTGTATTTTCCTTGAAAGTACTTGCCGCACCGATAAAAACCATATCCGGATTAATGAACCCTACGCCATAAAAAGACTCGCCTTGCGATTCCGACTGGGTAAGGTTGCTACCGATGCCGACATTCAGCATGTGCCTGTCCATGGTCTTGTTAAATGCCAGCGTCAGGTTGCCGTCAAACCGGTCGCTCTGTCCCTTGCTCAAATAATACTCCCCTTTCTTTTTGGGGTCGCTTTCCGAGGAATACGCCAGATCACCGGGGGCTTTATACAAATCCCGACGGGAGAATTGACGGGAATAGCTGAACCGTCCCTGCAAACGCAAGGCAGGAATAATCCGCCAGTCTATATTGAAATTGTCCTGAATGGAAGTATAGACATCCTTGTTGCGATTCGGCAGATTGGCATTATACAAGGGATTCCAGTCGTCCGAAGAAAGTTTCTTCACATAGTTTCCGTCCTCATCGTATATTCGGTCGTAAGGATTCTGGCTGGCATAATTGGAAAAAGTGCCGTAAGGAGAGTTCTTCCCTTTCACGTCGTCCACCGACAAGTCGTTCCGGATATAGAAATTGGAACCGATGTTGTAATTAAAGGTCAGGTTGATGCCCAGACGGTCACGTCCGGATTGTTTCATGACTCCCTTGTCCGTGTCGTACCGCAAATCAACGCCATAACGGAAATACCGGTCTCCCCCTTCAAAATTCAGGGAGTAACGCTGATTCACCGAAGTGGTCAACGGCTGGGACAACCAGTAGGTGTTCACACCCCGCTGTACCTCTTCCAGGCGCGAGTTGTAAAGTTCCTCCAAACGAAGTTGCTCCTTGTAATTGTCCTTGTCGACATATACCTTCTCGCTCAAACGTTCGTATTCCAGCTTTTCCCTGGCATTCATCAGATTATAATCCCGCAGGTCCGGAATCGAAACATTGTAATTCGCATTCAGGTTCACCCGGATTTTCCCGGACTTCGGACGTATGGTCGTAATCACGATGACCCCGTTGGCACCCCGAGAACCGTACAACGCCGTAGCACTGGCATCCTTCAGGATAGTCGTCGATTCAATCCGGTTCAAATCCATATCATAAATCCGTTCCGCCGAAACTTCCACACCGTCCAGGATATACAAAGGAGCATTGGGATTGGTCAGAGCGTCGTCCGCATTGGCACGCAAGTCAAATCCGTTTTCGCCCCGAATGGTGATGTCCGGAATGATATTGGGGTTAGACCCGTTCGTCAGGCTTTCAGCCAAACGAATGGACGGGTCGAAGGCATTCAGCGCCTGAAGGATGTTCAACGCTCCGACCTTCTTCAATTCTTCGGTCGGTATGGTCACCTCCGAACCGGTAAAACTCTCTTTCGACTTGGAGAAATAACCGGTCACCACCACTTCCTCCATTTCCTCGGCTTCCTCTTCCATGACGATGTTCAACGCTTCTCCTCCCACAGCCTCCACTTCTTTCTTGCGCATACCGACAAAAGTGCATTCCAGCACTATCGGTCCACCGGCAAGCGTCTGAATGGCAAACTTTCCGTTCACATCCGTAGCGACGCCCAGTTTCGTACCCTTTATCACCACCGTCACGCCGGGTATCGGATTGCCCGACTTGTCCGTAACCGTTCCTTTGATTTCCCGCGTCTCGCTTTGTGCCTGTGCAACATGGTTCTTCGCCGTCACCACCACGGTGTTGTCCACCAGCTTATACTCCAGAGCAGTTCCCGCCAACAGACCTTCCAACACCTCCGGCAACCCGATGTTCGTATAGTCGAGATTCAAATGCACCAACTCCCGAACATAATCATGGTTATACAAGAAGGTCACCTGCGACTGGCGTTCTATCTCCTTGACCACTTCGGTAAAAGTCGCATCGTGCATTTTCAAAGTAATCGTCTCCTGCGAATATCCTTTCGCATTCAACTGAAATGTTTGCAATACGACCAATAAAAACACCAGCTTCATGGTTCGTAGCATTCTTCCCGATAAAAAAGCCCCGGGAAATTTCCTGATTTTCTTTTTTTTCATAGTTTTGTAA
>CAMWQQ010000063.1 GCA_947176455.1 uncultured Odoribacter sp.
GTGCCCAATAACCTGATTCCTTACCTGACTCAGACCGTTGCCGGTATCCGGGAGCAGTTGAGCGTATTTGGGGACGACTACAATACGCCGGACGGTTCGGCTATCCGTGATTACATTGACGTGGTCGATTTGGCGAAAGCCCATGTGGTGGCAATTCGTCGTCTGTTGGACGGGAAGAACAAGAGCAATTACGAATATTTCAACATCGGAACCGGAAACGGCGTGTCCGTACTGGGGTTGATAAAGGCATTCGAGAAGGCTACCGGTGAAAAAGTGAATTACAAGATTGTCGGTCGTCGTGCCGGAGACATTGAAAAGGTGTGGGCGGATACTTCTTATGCGAACAACGAATTGGGCTGGAAGGCCGTGGCTTCTTTGGAGGAAACCTTGGCAAACGCCTGGCGTTGGCAGAAACATTTGATGAAATGATGAATCCCTGAAAGGATATGAAAAACGACTCCCGCAGGAGTCGTTTTTTTTTTATTTCTTTGTTGGAGTTTCCTCTAAAATCCGGTCGAAAAAGACGGCGTAGTTGTCGATGTATTCTTCCGGGGTCGTGTATTCCGTGACGGGTTTGCCTGATTTTGCCGCATATTCTTTCAGTTCGGGGTCTACTTCCCGGCTGTTGAAGATGATGCCGTCGGAATAATCGAACGCCAGTTTGTTGACGTTGGTGTGGGTCGGATTCTTGAGAATCTCCACGTCTTTCAGCGTGATGTTGTCGCCGGTGATTTTATGGGCGAAGTCCGGATGCAAAGTGCCCTGGAACTGGTCGTTGTAAGTGGAGAAAACGACTTTCGAGTGGGCGAACATCGGGTCCTCGCTGTATTCTTTTTTCAGGTACAGCGGAACCAGTGCCGTAATCCAGCCCTGGCAGTAGATTAAATCCGGCGCCCACCTCAATTTTTTTACGGTTTCAAAGACGCCCCGTGCGAAGAAAATGGCGCGTTCGTCGTTGTCCGGGAAAAAAACGCCTTTTTCATCTTCGATGACGTATTTGCGCTGGAAATAGTCTTCGTTGTCGATGAAATACACCTGCATGCGGGCGGATTGTATGGAAGCGACTTTGATAATCAGGGGGTGGTCCGTGTTGTTGATGATTAAGTTCATTCCTGACAAACGAATCACTTCGTGGAGCTGATTCCGTCTCTCGTTGATGCAACCATAGCGGGGCATAAATGTCCTGATTTCCTTGCCTTTTTCCTGAATGCCTTGCGGCAGAAAACGTCCGATGTGGGCCATTTCCGATTCAGGCAGGTAAGGCGTGATCTCTTGAGATATGAAAAGAATCTTTTTTTTCGCCATAACTACGTTTCCCAAAAACCATACAAAGATAGGCAAAATTGTTCATAATTAAAAGTCTTTGAGGAAAATTGAAATTTCCGGTTTCGCTTTGACGTCTTGCAGGCGTGGTGGAAGTTGTTTATATTTGGATAGATTTTCAGTCGATTGAATCATGGCGGAACACAATGAATTGGGCAGATTGGGTGAGGATAAGGCGGTAGCTTATCTGGTGCGGGAAGGGTTTGTCGTACTGGAACGCAATTGGCGTTCCAAGTGCGGGGAGTTGGATGTGATTTGCCAGAAAGACGGTCTGTTGGTGGTTGTCGAGGTGAAAACCCGGAGTGGTCTGGAGGAGCGACCCGAGGAATTGCTGGATTGGAGGAAAAGGCGGAATATGCGTCGGGTGGCGGATGCCTATGTGAAGGCAAAAAACATCCGGCAGGAGGTCCGTTTCGATTTGGTGCTGGTTGCCGGAGAGGGCTTGGAGGTGGAGCACATAGAGGACGTCATTCAGGTGTTTGAGTGAGCAACGAAGGTAAGCCGGCAATGGTGAGAGGAATTACTGATGCGGTTTGCGTCCGTTTTCAAATTAGCGCATTATTGTCTATTTTTGTCCCCGATAAATAAAACGTAGCAGATGGATGATTCATTGTTAGAGAAATTGGAGTCTTTTTACATCCGTTTCCAGGAAATCGGACAATTGATTACCGACCCGGAAGTGATTCAGGATATGAAACGGTATGTGCGTTTGACAAAGGAATACAAGGAGCTGGAGGAGATTACGGCCGCCGGGGACAAGTACAAGGCGGCGTTGCGCACGTTGGAAGAATCCAGGGAGATTCTGGCTACGGAGAAAGACCGGGAATTGTGCGAGATGGCGGAAGCGGAGTTGGCGGAGTTGACCGAGAAGTTGCCGATTATGGAGCAGGACATCAAGATGTTGCTGATTCCTGCCGACCCGGAGGACGGCAAGAACGCTATTTTGGAAATCCGGGGCGGAACGGGCGGAGACGAGGCGTGTTTGTTTGCCGGTGACTTGTTCCGGATGTATGCCAAGTTTTGTGAGAAGAAAGGCTGGCGATTGGAGGTGTCCAGTTTTAACGAGGGCACTGCCGGCGGATACAAGGAGATTGTCGCCAGTGTGTCGGGTAGTGGCGTGTACGGTATTTTGAAATACGAGTCGGGGGTACATCGGGTGCAGCGGGTGCCGGAGACCGAGACGCAGGGACGGGTGCATACCTCTGCCGCAACGGTTGCCGTGTTGCCGGAAGCGGAGGAGTTTGACGTGCAAATCAACGAAGGGGAAATCAAATGGGACACTTTCCGTTCTGGAGGTGCCGGCGGGCAGAATGTGAACAAGGTGGAGTCCGGCGTCCGGTTGCGGTATATGTGGAAAAATCCGAACACGGGCGTTTCGGAGGAAATCCTGATTGAGTGTACGGAAACCCGGGACCAGCCCAAAAACAAGGAGCGTGCTTTGGCGCGGTTGCGTACTTTTATTTACGACAAGGAGCATCAGAAATACCTGGACGACATTTCAGCCAAACGGAAGACCATGGTGAGTACCGGCGACCGTTCGGCTAAAATCAGGACGTACAACTATCCGCAGGGGCGGGTGACCGACCACCGGATTAATTTTACCCTCTATAATCTGCAAGCCGTGGTGGACGGGGAGTTGGATGAAATCATCGAAAAGTTGCAGATAGAGGAGAATACGGAGCGGTTGAAAGCGAGCGGATTGTAAGCGGACGAAAATATTTATATTTAAAATTAGATAGGATGGATTACACTCAATTGTTTGAGCAGATAAAAAAGAAGAAATCTTTTCTCTGCGTCGGTTTGGATTCCGATATGGCTAAAATTCCGGCACATTTGCTGAATGCGGTAGACCCCGTATTTGAATTCAACAAGGCGATTATTGAGGCGACTGCCGAGGTTGCCATCGCTTACAAGCCCAACATCGCTTTTTATGAAAGCCGGGGCGTGGAGGGTTGGATGAGCCTGGAAAAGACGATTCGGTATATCAAGAAAAATTATCCGGAGATTTTTACCATTGCGGATGCCAAGCGGGGAGATATCGGCAACACTTCCCAGATGTATGCGAAGGCGTTTTTGCAGACGCTGGATTTCGATTCCATTACGGTGGCACCGTATATGGGAGAAGATTCCGTGACGCCTTTCCTGCAATACGAGGGGAAATGGGTGATTTTGCTGGCGTTGACCTCCAATAAGGGTGCTTTTGATTTCCAGTTCTTCGACAGTGAAGGGGAAAAACTGTATGAGAAAGTGCTGAAAAAATCCCAGGAATGGGGAGACGCCCGGAATATGATGTATGTCGTGGGGGCGACGAAAGCTGAAATGTTGGAGGGGATTCGTCGGATTGTGCCCGACCATTTCCTGTTGGTGCCCGGTGTCGGAGCACAGGGAGGCAGTCTGGAGGAGGTTGCCAAATACGGTATGAATGCCCATTGCGGTCTGATTGTCAACTCTTCCCGGGGCATCATCTTTGCGGATCATACCGAAAACTTTGCCGTGCGTGCCGGAGAGGAAGCCCGGAAACTCCAGAAGGATATGGAGCGGTTGCTAAAGGAAAAGGGTGTCTGCTAAAATACGGGAACTTATATTATTTATTAGGCAAATCCGTTGCTTCATTTCGAAGCAGCGGATTTGTTGTATGGGCTTACCTTATCCGATTTGTTCGTAAGTGAAGTAGGGAAGCGGTTCCACCAGGTAGTGGAGTGCCTTTTCCTGATTCATGCCGTCCAAGGGGTCGTGGACGTGTCCGAAAGTGGCTTTGATGCCCATGTTGATGAAATGCACGGCTCTTTCGACGGCTTCGGGCAGGCTGTCGCCGTTGAGCAGGCAGCCGGTGATGACGCTGGCGAAGGCGTCGCCGGTTCCGGGATAGGTGGCGGGGACGTAATCGCTGCACACCCGCCACATCCGGTGGTCGGTCCGGTTGTAAGCGATGGTTGCTATGTTTTTGTTCTTTTCTGCCGGTGGTGCGGAGGTGATGATGCAATATTCCGGTCCCAGTTCGCTAAGTTCCCGGCACCATGCAAAAGCCTCCTCAGGGGTGAGGTTCGGACGGCAGGAACGGTTTAAAAGCAGTGCCGCTTCGGTGAGGTTGGGGGTAATCACTTTGGCTTGGGAGCAGAGTTGTCGCATGCCTTCCACCATTTGTTCGTCCATGCCGGGGTAGAGTTGCCCGTGATCTCCCAGGACCGGGTCCACCAGAATGAAATTGTCGGGTTGCTTGAAATCGTTGAAAAAGCCTTTTACAATCTGCATCTGCCGATAGGAGGCAAGGTAGCCGGAATAAAGGGCGTCAAAGTGTAGCCGGAGTTCTTTCCAGTGGTCTATGATCGGTTGCATCTGGTCGGAAAGGTCGAAACTGCGGAAATCCTTGTATTCGCTGTGGGCTGAAAGTATGGCTGTCGGCAGGGGGCATACCTGATAACCCATATAGGACAGAATGGGAATGGCTACCGTCAGGGAAGCTCTTCCGTAACCGGAGAGGTCGTGGATTGCTGCAATTTTTTTCATAGGTCAAGAATCGAGATTGATGGCTTTTATTCTATTTTGGATTTTTTGATGCGTTCACGTTTTAGGTTTCTGACTTGCGTGAAGGTTTCAATGATGGCAAATGTTACATTTAATGCGCTCTTGCTCTTCAGTATTGTAGCAAGCATATACAATCCTTTCTCTGTAAATGCCTTTGGAAGTGTTCTGCTTTTGGGAGAAAGTTTTGTGGTCGAAAATTTCGACCGCAAAATAGTCGCTTCCTCAGGAGACAGAATAAACATGTAATCCTCCGGAAATTTATCAGGGTTATTACGTACTGCCTCGTTGACCCTCTTTGTTTCAACACCATAAAGATTTGCCACATCGGCATCGACAATTATCGGTATATCCCTGATTACTACTATGCTTTCACGAACAGCAGTCAGAAGTTTGGGGGGTAATTCTGTTGTATGCTTCACCATATTCATTTCTTTTTGCTGTTTGCTCATAGTTCATGCACCTTCAATGTTGTTGGTGAAATTTTCACTAATGTATATTGAATATAACACAAAGTTATTGGTTTTATTAGAGATACAGGAATTTTTGTCATAGAAAATCTCTCATAGGATGCTTGTTGCCATTTATGTCTTTAGGATAAAATCCATATTTTTAAATATGCGAGATAAAAATATGGGGGTATATCTTGGAATTAAAGATAATTTATTAAATTTGACCCTATAAAAATAGGGGTTTAATTTTAAAAACCGATAAATTATGGCAAAAATCAGATTTTCTGCATTGGAAGAAATTTCTCATCGCAAGCCGGTTGAAATGAATCAGCGTCACCGGGTGTCTGAGATTTTTGGATGCGATGTGCTGACTGTTGAAAAGATGCGGCAGTATTTGTCCACAGAAGCGTTCAAGAAATTGGAGAAGGTGATGTCCGAGGGCGGGGTTATTGACAGGGGACTGGCGGACCAGGTGGCGGCGGCGATGAAAGCGTGGGCGGTGGAAAAGGGGGCAACCCATTATACGCACTGGTTTCATCCGCTGAATGGTGCCACGGCTGAAAAGCACGACGGTTTCATTGATTTGCAAAAGAACGGTTCCGTTATTGAGGCTTTTGACGGCCGGATGCTGGTGCAACAGGAGCCTGACGCTTCGAGTTTCCCCAACGGAGGCATTCGCAATACTTTCGAGGCGCGGGGCTATACGGCGTGGGACCCGGGATCGCCCGCTTTCATCAACAACAACACGTTGTGTATTCCCACTGTGTTCGTAGCCTATACGGGTGAGGCGCTGGACTACAAGACACCCCTGCTGAAAGCGCTTGCTCTGATTGACAAGGCGGCGGTCGGGGTATGCCAGTATTTTGACAAGGATGTGCAGAAGGTGGTGGCTACCCTGGGTTGGGAGCAGGAGTATTTTTTGGTGGATGAGGCTTTGTTCAATGCTCGTCCTGACCTGAAGTTGTGCGGACGTACCTTGATGGGGCATTCGGCTGCCAAGGACCAACAGTTGGAGGACCATTATTTCGGAGCCATTCCCGAGCGGGTGAATGCTTTTATGGACGAACTGGAATACGAGTGTCACCGTTTGGGCATCCCGGTGAAGACAAGGCACAACGAATGTGCGCCCAATCAGTTCGAGTTGGCACCTATATTCGAAGAGGCGAATCTGGCGGTGGACCACAATCAGTTGTTGATGTCGACGATGAAGCGAATCGCCAAGCGGCATAAGTTCCGGGTGTTGTTGCACGAAAAACCTTATAAGGGCATCAACGGTTCCGGCAAGCACAATAACTGGTCTTTGCTCACGGATACCGGGGTGAACCTGTTGTCGCCGGGAAAGAATCCGAAATCCAATATGCAGTTTCTGGTATTTCTGGTGACGACGACCAAGGCGGTGCTGGAGCAGGAGGCTTTGTTGAAGGCTTGCATCGTGTCGTTGGGAAATGAGCGCCGTTTGGGCGGAGATGAAGCACCTCCAGTGATTATGTCCGTGTTCCTGGGGCAGCAGTTGGATTCCATTCTGGACGAGATAGAGCAGAAAGTGAGCGGTAAAAAAATGAGTCCCGATGAGAAAACGGAATTGAAATTGAACGTGGGCAAGATTCCGGAAATCATGCGTGACAACACGGACCGCAACCGTACTTCTCCCTTTGCTTTCACCGGAAACCGTTTTGAGTTCAGAGCGGTGGGTTCTTCGGCGAATTGCGGCGGGGCGATGATTGTGCTGAATACTGCCGTGGCGGAGCAATTGAATGCTTTTAAAAGTGAAGTGGATGCGCTTATCGAGAAAGGGGTGAAGAAGGATGAGGCGATTTTCCAAGTGCTCCGGAAATACATCATTGCCTGTAAGAAGATACGTTTTGAGGGGAACGGATACAGCAAGGAGTGGAGGGAAGAGGCGGCAAGGCGAGGGCTTTCCGTCAACAGCGACTGTGTCGGGGCATTGAAAGCCTATCTGTCTCCCAAGGCGAAGAAACTGTTTGTGGAGAACGGCATATTCACGGAGCGTGAGTTGGAGGCGCGGTATGAAATCAAGAACGAAGCCTATCTGAAGAAATTGCAGATTGAATCGAGGGTGTTGGGGGATTTGGCGTTGAACCACATTATCCCGACGGCGATTGTTTACCAGAATACCTTGATAAACAATGTGCGCGGTTTGAAGGATATTCTGCCGGACGTGTATGCCGAAATTGGCGAGGTGCAACTGAAGTCCATCAAGGAGATTTCAGGACATATCCAGGAAATCCGGACGTTGGTGGATGAGATGACGGAAGCCCGCAAGGTGGCAAACAACACGATTCCGAATGAAGTGGAACGTGCCATGGCTTATTCTGAAACGGTGCTGCCCTATCTGGACAAGATTCGTTATCACATTGATAAACTGGAGTTGTTGGTGGATGACGAAATCTGGCCTTTGCCGAAGTACAGGGAGTTGTTGTTCTTCAAATGATTTTACGGATTGCGTGGAAGCGGGCGGATTGCCGGTTTCCGCGCATCCCTTTCCAACAGATTTATTCCATTTTCAGCAGTTCGTCCAGGTGTGTCCGGTCGTTCCACAGCCGGGGTACTTTGTGCTGACCTCCCAGTTTGCCTTTTTCTTTCAGCCATTCATTGAAAAGTCCCGGGCGGGCGATATGGAGTCTTAGGCGTTCCAGTGACAATAGCCGTTTGGCTTCGTAGTCGGAATTGAGTTTCTGGAGTTCGTTGTCCAAGATTTCGGCGAAGTTTTCCGGATTTTCCGGTGGTGTGGCAAATTCAATCAGCCATTCATGGGCACCCTTTTGTCCTTCCTCCATGAAAACGGGTGCCGCTGTAAATTCAAAGACGTTGGCTCCGGTCTGCTCGCAGGCACGTTTGAGGGCCTCTGTCGCATTGTCGATGATGAGCTCCTCGCCGAAAGCGTTGATAAACAATTTGGTTCGTCCCGTAATCCTGAATTTGTAAGGCTTTATCGAGGTGAAGCTGACGGTGTCGCC
>CAMWQQ010000064.1 GCA_947176455.1 uncultured Odoribacter sp.
CGTGTTTTGACGATTTGAAGGATGAATAAGTATGTAAAGATTTCTTTGGGAATCGCGTTGCCGATTGCTTTGGTGGCGTGGTTGGTGATTCCCCGGCTTGGTGGAGGAACCGAGCAGAAAACGCTAAAGAGTCAAGGTAATGCGTCGCGGGGCAAATTGCCGGTGACGGGCATTGTCGCCCAGTATTCAATGACCGCCAACGGCGTGCCGGTCACCGGTTCCATGCTTGCCAACGAGGAAGTGGAACTGGTTGCCGAAATCGTGGGCAAGGTGCGGAAGATTTATTTTCAGGAGGGTAGTTTTGTGAAAGCCGGGCAATTGCTATTGAAGGTGGACGATGCGGATTTGCAAGCCCAGTTGACCCGTTCGGAATTTCAGAAGAAGCTGTTGTCGGAGAAACTGGAACGCCAGCGCATTCTGTTGGAGCGGGAGTCGATTAGCCGGGAGGCTTTCGACCAGTTGCAGACGGATTACAATATGTTGGAGGCGGATATCGAGCTGTTGAAGGTGAAAATCAGTCGGACGGAAATCCGTGCGCCTTTCGACGGTGAAATGGGGTTCCGCTATGTGAGCGAGGGCAGTTACGTGCAGCCCAGTTCCAAGATTGCCACCATTGTCGATAACTCCGTGTTGAAGTTTGAGTTTTCTATTCCAGAAAGGTATGCCGACAATGCTTTGAAAAATCGGGAGGTGTATTTTCAGGTGACCGGAAGCGATAAATTGTATTCGGCGAGTGTGTATGCCGTAGACCCGTTGATTGACGTGAAGACCCGGATGATATTGCTGCGTGCCCGTTTTCAGAACAAGAACCACGAGCTGATGCCGGGTATGTTTGCCAAGGGAACTATTTCATTCGGCGGGAAAAATGCCTTTATCGCCGTACCTACCGAGGCGGTTGTGCCTGAAATGAACGGGAAACGCCTGTGGGTGGTACGGAACGGCAAGGCGGTCAGCGTGCCGGTGGAAACGGAAAACCGGGATGAGAAGAACGTGGGAGTCGTGTCCGGCATTGTTGTCGGGGATACAGTGCTGACCGGCGGACTGATGCAGTTGCGTGAAGGTATGGCAGTCAACGTGACGTTGAAGCCGGTGGTTGCAGACTGATGAATGGGTAATTTGTAAAATTGGACTGAAAATGAGTTTATCGTCAACGTGTATAAAACGGCCGGTGTTTGCAACGGTGATGAATATCATCCTGATGCTGGTGGGATGTATCGGACTGGTGTTTCTGGGGGTGCGTGATTATCCGAGCGTGGACCCTCCGATTATTTCCGTCTCCACCAGTTTCCCCGGAGCGAATGCGGATGTCATAGAGACCCAGATTACGGAGCCTTTGGAGTCCGCCATCAACGGCATTCCCGGGATTCGTTCCCTGACCAGCCAGAGCCGGGACGGGCGCAGTTTCATTACCGTGGAGTTTGAATTGGAAGTGGATTTGGAAACGGCGGCCAATGATGTGCGGGATAAGGTGTCCGGTGCCATGCGCAAGTTGCCGAAAGATGTCGATGCGCCGACGGTCAGCAAGGCGGATGCGGACGCGCAACCGATTTTCGGGGTATCCCTGCGGAGCGACCAGCGTTCATTGATAGACCTCAGCATGTATGCCGAGCAGTATTACAAAGAGCGGTTGCAGACGATTGCCGGGGTCAGCAGCGTGACCATTTGGGGCGAAAAGCGTTATTCCGTCCGTTTGCGTATGGACCCAGCCTTGTTGACGGCTTATTCGGTGACGCCTATGGATGTCCGGGATGCGGTCAGCCGGGAGAATATCGAATTGCCTTCCGGACGCATAGAGGGGGACAATACGGAATTGACTATCCGGACGCTGGGGCGTTTGTTGACCATAGAGGATTTCAATCGTTTAGTGATTCGGGAAGAGGGCGACAAGGTGGTGCGTTTCCAAGACATTGGAGTGGCGGAAGTGGATGCCGAGGACACTCGTTCCATTATGAAGCGGAACGGTGTGCCGATGGTTGCCTGTGTGATTATTCCGCAACCGGGAGCGAATTATATCGACATCGTGGACCGGGCATACGGGGTTATGGCGGATATGCAGAAGGATTTGCCCGATGACGTGGAGGCGGGAATCGCTTTCGACAATACGGTTTTTATCCGGAGCTCCATTAATGAGGTGAAGGATACCATTGTTGAGGCTTTTGTATTGGTGGTGCTGATTATCTTTCTGTTTTTACGAAACTGGCGCACAACCCTGATTCCGGTGCTTGCCATTCCGATTTCTTTGGTGGGGGCGTTCTTTGTCATGTATCTGGCGGGCTTTTCCATTAATATCCTGACTTTGCTGGCTATTGTGCTTGCCATTGGTCTGGTGGTCGACGATGCGATTGTGGTCATGGAGAATATCTATGCCAAGATAGAGCAGGGGATGTCGCCGTTGGAAGCCGGCTTTAAGGGTTCCAACGAGATTTTCTTTGCCGTGATTGCAACGACGGTGGCTTTGGTGGCGGTGTTCTTTCCGATTGTCTTCTTGCAGGGAACGACTGGGCGGTTGTTCAGGGAGTTCAGTATCGTCATTACGGGTGCCGTCATCATTTCTTCTTTCGTGGCGCTGACGTTTACACCGATGATTTCCACGAAACTGCTGACCCGCAACGTGACCGGCAACTGGTTTTATCGGAAAACCGAACCGTTTTTTGAAGGGATGATTGATGCCTATCGCCGGATGTTGGTCCGGTTTATGAAAGTACGTTGGGTGGCTCCTTTGATACTGGTGGGTGCCGGCGTGCTGATTTGGCTATTGTGGACCTCTCTTCCTTCGGAGATGGCTCCTTTGGAGGACCGTTCCAACATCCGCATCACGTCGACGGCTCCGGAGGGGGCGACCTTTGAATACATGAGCCGTTATTCGGACGAGCTGAGCCGTTATGTGGAGCAGGAGGTGCCGGAACAGGAGAAGATTATCCAGATGATTGGTGCCGGAAACACGAACCGTTCGAATCTGAATCTGTGGCTTGTCAATCCGGAAGAGCGGAGCACCACCCAGCAGGAAATTGCCGATGAACTTGCCATACAGGTGCGTAATTTCACGGGAGCCCGTACAATGGTTTCCCAGCAGCAGACGTTTGGCGGACGACGTGGCGGACTGCCTGTGGAGTATGTGATTCAGGCGAAGAATCTGGAAGACCTGAAACGCATATTGCCTCGCTTTATGGATGAGGTAAACAAAAGTCCCGTTTTTTCTGTTGCTGACGTGAACCTGAAATTCACCAAGCCGGAATTGACCATTAACATCGACCGGGACAAGGCTGCCGTATTGGGGGTTTCCATGCAGAATATCGCCCAGACCCTGCAATTGACTATGAGTGAACAGCGGGTCGGTTATTTTATCTTGAACGGGAAACAATACCAGATATTGAGCGAAATTGACCGGACCTATCGGAATAAACCTTCGGATTTGCAGAGCATCTATGTCCGGAACAGCAACGGGGAGTTGATTGCGCTGGATAACCTGGTGACGGCTTCCGAGAGTTCCATGCCGCCTCAGCTTTATCGTTATGACCGTTTTGTGGCAGCTACGGTTTCCGCAGGATTGGCGAAGCGCAAGACCATTTCGCAGGGATTGGAAGAAATGGACCGGATTGCGAAAGTGGTGCTGGATGACAATTTCAAGACGACGTTGTCGGGAAGTTCCAAGGATTTCGTGGAGAGTTCTTCCAGTCTGATGTTTGCCTTCGTATTGGCTTTGGTATTCATTTACTTGGTGCTGGCCGCCCAGTTTGAGAGTTTCCGCGACCCGCTGATTATCATGCTGACGGTGCCTTTGGCTTTGATTGGCGCCATGGTCTCCCTGTGGTACTTTGACCTGACCATGAATATTTTCAGTCAAATCGGAATCATTATGTTGATAGGTCTGGTGTCCAAGAACGGTATTCTGATTGTGGAGTTTGCCAATCAGCGGAAGATGTTGGGAGAACCGATGCTGGAAGCCGTGACCCATGCGGCTGTTGCCCGTTTCCGTCCTATTCTGATGACCAGTTTGTCTACGGTGTTGGGTATTCTGCCTATGGCTATGGCAACGGGTGCCGGGGCGGAAAGCCGTGTTGCCATGGGGATTGCCGTCGTGGGAGGAATGGTTTGTGCGACTTTCCTGTCTTTGTTCGTGATTCCGGCGATATACACCTATCTGTCTTCCGAAAGGGCGAAGGTGATTGAGGAAATGCACAGGGAATAATGGTTTTGAATTTAAAAATGTGGAGTCATATGCGCATTTTGTTATTTGGCGTACTTTGTTGGGCGTTTTTCATTCCGGAAAGGGTGTCGGCGCAATCGAAAATTACTTTGGACAGTTGCATTGCCCGAGCCTTGGAGGCGAATTATTCAATAAAAGTCATTCGCAATCAACAGCAGCAGGCAGAGAATAATGTGAATTATGCTCCGTTTATGCCGACGCTGGGGATTACCGCCACGCAACGGCAGAACATCCAGGACGGCAAAGTGGTTGCCGGGGGAGAGGAAAGGAAACTGGACGGATCCGTTTCCGATGCCTTGTCGGCAGGGGTTGCTTTGAATTGGCGCCTGTTCGACGGTATGGAGATGTTTATGACGCATGCCCGTTACCAGGAGATGCTGGGCATCGGTGAATTGATGACCAAGTCGGCGGTGGAAAATCTGATTGTCAAGGTCAGTTCTTATTATTATGACGTTATCCGGCAGCACAGCAAGGTGGAGGCGGCAAGGCATTCGCTGGCTCTTTCGGCAGCCCGGTATGCGGAGGCGAGGGACAAGTATGTGTTGGGCGTCTTGTCCGGTCTGGAAGCCCGGCAGGCAAAACTGGACCTGAATGCCGACAGTTCAAATTACATAAAGGAGAAAGAATTGTTGAAAAGTGCTTATATTTCCCTGAATATGAGTATGAATGCGGATTTGCAACAACAGAACTACGTGGATGATTCCATTGTGCTGAGGGCGCCGCTGTCATGGCAGGAATTGCAGGACAATATGTTGCAGTGGAATACCACGTTGTTGATTGGAAGACGCGACCAGAAAGTGTCGGAACTGGATATGAAAATTGCCCGGGCGGCTTTGTTCCCGAAACTGGATTTTGGGGCTGGCTACAATTACAGTCGAACCAAATCACCGAAAGCCGCTACTTCCCTGAACCGGACGAATGGACCGTATTGGGGATTCTCGGTCAGTATGGATGTTTTCAACCGTTTGGAAAACCGGCGGAAGATAAAGAATGCGAAACTGGATATGGAGAATGCCGATTTGTCCTATTTGGAAGCCGAGTTGCAGATGAAAGCCGATTTGGCGCAGTTGTACAATACGTATGAGAACAATTTGCAAATGGTTTCTTTCGAGCAGGAAAGCGCCCGGGTGGCTTTCGAGAATCTGGATGCCGCTTTGGAAAGGTATAAGTTGGGCGAATTGGCGGGCATCGAGTTCCGGGAATTTCAGCGCAGCTATATCGATGCCGTGGACCGTGAAGTGTCCGCCGTCTACCAGACCAAGATTTCCGAACTATCCCTTTTGCTGATTAGCGGACAGATTATGCGTTGAGGGAAGAATTTGTAAATTGGTGAATAAATTCTACCTTTGTCCGTATTGTAGAACTAAAAAAAGAAAAGTCATGTCCAGAGTTTTGATAATCGGTGCCGGTGGCGTGGGTACCGTAGTTGCACATAAAGTGGCAAAAAACAAGGTTTTTACCGACATCATGCTGGCAAGCCGAACGAAAGCGAAATGCGATGAGATTGCTGCGGCTATCGGTGGAAATCGTATCCAGACTGCCAAGGTGGATGCGGACAGCGTGCCCGAACTGGTGGCTTTGATGCGCTCGTTCAAACCGGATATCGTCATCAATGTCGCTTTGCCTTATCAGGATTTGACGATTATGGACGCTTGCCTGGAATGCGGGGTGAATTATTTGGATACGGCAAATTACGAACCGAAAGACGAGGCGCATTTTGAATATAGTTGGCAATGGGCTTATCAGGACCGTTTCAAGGAGAAGGGGCTGACCGCCATACTTGGTTGTGGCTTTGACCCGGGCGTTTCGGCTATTTTTACCGCTTATGCCGCCAAGCATCATTTCGACGAGATTCACTATCTGGACATTGTGGACTGCAATGCCGGAAATCACGGTATGGCGTTTGCCACCAATTTCAATCCGGAAATCAATATCCGCGAAATCACCCAAAACGGTCGTTATTGGGAAAACGGGCAATGGGTGAAGACCGGTCCGCTGGAAGTGCACAAGATGTTGCATTATCCGAATATCGGCGAAAGGGATTCCTATTTGCTGTATCACGAGGAACTGGAGTCGTTGGTGAAGAATTTCCCGACTATTAAGCGTGCCCGTTTCTGGATGACCTTCGGACAGGAATACCTGACGCATTTGCGGGTAATCCAGAATATCGGTATGGCACGTATTGACGAGGTGGAATACAACGGGGTGAAGATTGTGCCGTTGCAGTTCCTGAAGGCGGTGTTGCCGGATCCGAAATCGCTGGGTGCCAATTATCACGGAGAGACTTCCATTGGATGCCGCATCCGGGGTATGAAGGACGGCAAGGAACGGACTTATTACATTTACAATAATTGCGACCACGAGGCCGCTTTCCGGGAAACCGGAACGCAGGCGGTTAGCTATACGACCGGCGTACCTGCCGCTTTGGGAGCCGCCATGTTTGCCCGTGGATTGTGGAAAGGCGCAGGCGTTTACAATGTCGAGCAGTTTGACCCGGATCCGTTCCTGGCTGAGCTGGGAGAACAAGGTTTGCCGTGGGTTGAGAAATTTGACCTGGACTTGGAGGTATGACCGACAAAGATACCATTCTGAACGGCTGGGACGTGTCCACGATACCGTCTCCGTGCTATGTCCTGCACGAGACGTTGCTGGCTGCCAATATGGAAGTCATCGACAAGGTGCGGAAAGCGACCGGTGCGGAGGTCATTGTCGCTTTGAAGGCCAATGCAATGTGGAGCATTTTCCCGGAGCTCAGAAAGCATTCCGACGGAGCCACTGCCAGTTCGCTGGCGGAGGCTCGTCTTGTTTTTGAGGAGTACGGACAGCCTGCCCATACGTATGCTCCTGTGTATTCCGAGAACGAGATAGATGAAATATTGCGTTACAGCAGCCACATCACTTTCAATTCGTTGAATCAATGTCGTCGTTTTCAAGAGAAGGCGGTGCGACATGGGGTATCTTGCGGTTTGCGGGTGAATCCGGAATACTCGACCGTGGAGACCGACTTATACAATCCTGCCAGTCCGACTTCGCGTCTGGGTGTCCGTTCCTGCGATCTTCAGGAATGGCCCGACGGGATTGAAGGCTTGCATTTTCATTCGTTGTGTGAATCCCGACCGGAGGATTTGAGAGGAACCCTGAAGGCGGTGGAGGAGCGTTTCGGACGCTTTTTCCCGAAATTGAAATGGATAAATTTCGGAGGAGGGCATTTGATGACGCACAAGGATTACGACGAGGACGAACTGATACATATTCTTTGCGATTTCCGGGCGCGTCATCCGCATTTGCGGGTAATCCTGGAGCCGGGTAGCGCCTTTACCTGGGATACCGGCTGTCTGGTGGCGAGTGTCGAAGACAAGGTGTGCAACGGTGGGGTGAATACGTTGATGCTGAATGTTTCTTTTGCCTGCCACATGCCCGATTGCTTGGAGATGCCCTATAAACCGGCTATTCTCGGCACGCACGAACCGGAAGCGGGAGAGAAGCGTTGGCGAATGGGGGGGAATAGTTGCCTTGCCGGAGATTTTTACGGAGATTGGGCATTTGATGGCGGACGTGAGCCACAGGTGGGCGACCGGATTGTTTTTCGGGATATGATTCACTACACGATGGTAAAGACCACGATGTTCAACGGGGTGACGCATCCTTCGATTGGCATCTGGCATCCGGCATCCGGATTTCGGCTGGTCCGTAAGTTCGGTTATGAGGATTATAAGGAACGGATGTCTTGAAGATTCACTTTTCCAGCTCTTCCCGATGCTGCACGTAAGTGCGCCATTTCTCAATGAGTTGTTGCATATCTGCCGGTATTTCGGAGTCGAAAGACAGCCGTTTGCCCGTGACGGGATGTTCAAATCCCA
>CAMWQQ010000065.1 GCA_947176455.1 uncultured Odoribacter sp.
CCTTATGGTAGGCTTCATCCACCTTCTTGCGAAATTCCGCAATGTACTTGTTCAAAGGCTGAAGGATTTTCTCAATGTTTTCCCGGTTGGTTTCCGTGAAACGCTTCGACTTGTCATCCAAAATCTCCGTCGCCAAGTTTCGGAACTGCTCCGCCAGCAACTGCCCGACCTCTCCCATTTCTTTCTTTTGGGAGGCCAGTTTCTCCTCCGTGAGCCGCAGATTTTCCTTCAACCGCTCGGCTTCACGCAAAAGGGCGATATGCTCCTCCTGCAACCCCTGTTCCTTCGCCTGCAATGCGTCAAAAGCCTCCTGCAACATCTTCAAGCGCATCCGCTCGGCATTCCTGCCGGCAACGGCAAACAAATACCCCACCGCAAAACCGGCAATGATACAAAAGATTCCTATAATCAACAAATTCATATGCTTTTATTCGTTATTCTGCTCCCCTTGTCCCAACAAGTCTTGCAAGATTTTACGGACTTCTTCAGCAGTAGGATGGACAGCTAGAATTGTCCCCGACCGGTCCACCAGCAAAGTCATTCCTCCGGCATTTCCCGCACCATATTTATACCAGATACCTCCCCGGTCGTTCAACTCCACCAGATTCAGCCAAGGATACCCGTCCTTCTTTATCGCATTCTCCATGGCTTTTGTATTCCCGTTTTCACGAGCCACTCCCACAATGGCAAACCCTTTGTCCTTAAAATCCCGATACACCGGTATCATACTTTGGGAAGTGTTCCGGCAGGAACCACACCAAGATGCCCACAAGTCAATCAAGGCAACTTTCCCCGCAATGTATTCCGACAATCTGACAGGTCTGCCCTCCAAATCGGGTGCCGTAAAATCAATAAACCGACCGCCTTTTTTGATTTCCAAGGCTCCAATGTATGCTTCTATCCGCTCTGCCAACGGATGACCGGAAAATTTCTGCTGATACTTCTCCCGATACAATTTTATCATTTCAACCGCATCCAATTTGGCATCACCCCTAGAACACTTTCTCAATAATCCCGTCAATAGGTAAAGTCCGTTCAAGGAAGGCTTTCGGGCGTATTCCAGTTTAGATTCCCCCATTTTTTGACTCCGCACGTCAAATTTCCGATTCAACACTTTCATTTCAGGAGAGTAGATTTCATCATTCAACTCCATTTGGTCTCGCATCTGCCACATACTATCTAGGTTGACGCCTTCCGCTTCCAAACTTTTCAACCATTCCTTCATCTTGTCCGAATACATACGGTCCTCTTTTTCCAGACGCTCGTATTGCCCGAACAAAAGCGTGTCCCGGAATGTCTCTTTCTGCCATTCCTCGTAGCGAACCATTTCTTTGTTCAACTTCGTGAGAGAAACAAACACGGTCTGTTTTTCCTCGGCTGCCATCGGAGCAAAACAAATTTCTACCGTCCCCGGCTCCACCCATAAATCTTTGCTGGTCCAACTTCCATTCAGATAGTCGTGCCAACTCGCCAAAGTATAAACCGTCCTCTCGTCCGTATAAAACGGATATTCAAACTTTCCGTCCCGTACCGGAATGGAAATGAAAGCCCCCACCCGGACATCTGTATCATAGGAAGACAAGACCAATCGGCTGCAATTGGCATTGTCTTGAATCATCCCCCGAATCATACAGCAAAATCCCTTCCGCTTCTCAGGGTATAAAGCAATCCCTTTGAACAACAACGTACCGTCCTGGTCGTAATAATCCACATACCGGTCCTCGGGCGCAGGCAATTCAAACTGCAAGGTATATTCTCGCGTTCCAGAAGCCGGCATGCCCACCCGTTTGCCCAAAGGATAATCCAAAGAACGCACCAAACGATAACGCTTACCGGTAACGTTCCCTTGCAACCAGCCCGTATCCAATTGCACCCAATAATTGGGACGATTATAGACATTTCCCTGCACAAGAAGAGCCGTATCCGTTTTGGTAATCCGGTAGATTTCTTGATAACGTTGCACCAAATTGCTTTCTATCTTGGGATAAAGCAACGTCGTTTCATGCTGAGCAAACACACCCAAGGTCAACGATAAAAAAAGACAAGACCAAAAAAATCTCATTGCAACAAATCTCAATATTCGACTTTACAACTATCCGGCACACACACTACGTCCCTTTCACTTCAGGGAATAGCTTGCCCCACTCCAGACAAAGCATATACCCCAGTCAAGCCTTTTTCACCGTCTTGGGAATCTTGGTGCCCGGGTCCGGTAATCGCTTACTGTACCAAAGCATAAAAATGCCGATGCAAATGAACGGTATGCTCAGGATTTGCCCCATGTCCAATGCCATGCCGGCTTCCCAGGGTTCCTGCACCTCCTTGACAAATTCAATGACAAAACGGGCGGCAAAAATCAGAATCAGGAAAGACCCGAAAATAAAACCCATGCGTTTTTTGACCTCCGTCCGCCAATAAAGATGCTTCAGGACAAAGAAAGTGGCGAGATAGCAAATCGCCTCGTACAACTGAGCCGGATGACGGGGCAACTCCGGATTTTCCACTCCGGAATTGACGAAACGGAAGCCCCAGGCGACATTCGTCGGCAACCCCACGATTTCCGAGTTCATCAAGTTTCCCATACGAATGAAAAAACCCGCCAGGGCAATGGGAATCACCGCCCGGTCCAAAATCCAGAAAATGGATTTCTTGCTGATTTTCCGGGAATAATACCACAACCCGGCGATAATGCCGATAGCCGCACCGTGACTTGCCAGTCCCTGATAACCCGTAAACTTAAATTCCGGCACAAAACGAACGGGCAACACCATCTCCACCGGATGCTGGCTGTAATAAGCCCAGTCGTAAAAAATGCAATGTCCCAGCCGGGCGCCGACAATCGTCGCCACCGCCACATACAGCCACAGCTTGTCCAGCCATGCCGAAGGCAATCCCTCCGACTTGAACATCTTCTCTTCCACCCGGTAACCCAAAATGAAGGCGATGGCAAACAACAATCCGTAATAACGGATTGAGATTCCGCCCAAATCAAATATCTCGGGACTGACATCCCAATTGACAAACAAGGATAACATACTAATGAATCATTTATCGTTACTCGTTTTTCCCGTGACAATTCTTATACTTCAGTCCGCTACCGCATGGACACAGGTCGTTACGCCCCACCTTGGGACCCACTTTCACCGGTTCCTGATGCACCGGTCCGCGATTGGCGGCTGCCGCCTGCGCCTCGGTACGGCTCTCCCGCATCTTGCTCAAATCCGTCCGCCGTTGCTCGGCTTCCCGCACATGCTCAGGCTCCTGCATGGGAATCTGGCCTTTCATCAAAGTGGATACCATCCCTTTGTTGATTTTCTCCACCATGGCTTTGAACAAATTATAGGACTCGAACTTGTAAATCAACAAGGGGTCTTTTTGCTCATAAGTGGCATTCTGAACGGACTGTTTCAATTCATCCATTTCACGCAAATGTTCCTGCCAGGAGTCGTCGATGTGCGCCAGAATAACGGCTTTTTCAAAAGAACGCATCAAATCCTCGCCTTCCGTGCGATAAGCCTTCTCCAGATTGGTCACCACGTTATACATCCTTGCACCGTCCGTGAAAGGAACCACGATATTCTTGAAGACATCCCCGCGGGTCTCAAAAACATTCTTAATCACTGGGAAAGCCTGTCGTGCAACCGACTCGACCTTGCGCTCATAGGCAGCCCGGACATACTGATACAGTCTTTCCGTCAGTTCATCCGGACGGATTTTGTGAAATTCCTCCGCATCGATTTCAAAATCAGCCGACAGCACCCGCAATACTTCCATACGGAAACCTTCCGGGTCATTGACGGGCTGGTATTCTGAAACAATCGCCTCGCACACGTCATAAGTGTTGTTGGCAACGGCAACGCCAACACGCTCCCCGAGCAACGCCTGCCGACGCTGCTTGTAAATGACGGTACGCTGCGAATTCATCACGTCATCATACTCCAACAAACGCTTCCGGATACCGAAATTGTTCTCCTCCACTTTCTTCTGCGCACGTTCAATGGACTTTGTTATCATGGAATGCTGTATCACATCCCCTTCCTGATGTCCCAAACGGTCCATCACGCGGATGATGCGCTCGGAACTGAACAGACGCATCAAATCATCCTCCAGCGACACGAAGAACTGGGAAGAACCCGGGTCTCCCTGACGACCTGCACGACCGCGCAACTGACGGTCCACCCGTCGCGAGTCATGACGTTCCGTTCCGATGATTGCCAAACCGCCGGCAGCCTTCACCTCCGGACTCAACTTGATATCCGTACCACGACCCGCCATATTGGTGGCAATGGTTACCGTCTTCGCCTGTCCGGCAGCGACAACAATTTCAGCCTCTTTCTGGTGCAACTTGGCATTCAGGACATTGTGCTTGATGCCACGCAATTTCAGCATCCGGCTCAACAACTCGGACACTTCCACCGAAGTCGTACCCACCAACACCGGACGTCCCAAATCCACCAAACGCACGATTTCATCGATAACGGCATTGTATTTTTCACGCTTCGTCTTGTACACATAATCATTGGCATCGACGCGAATCACCGGCTTGTTGGTGGGAATCACCACGACATCCAATTTATAGATGTCCCAGAACTCCCCGGCTTCCGTCTCCGCCGTACCGGTCATACCCGACAGCTTGTGATACATTCGGAAATAGTTCTGCAAAGTGATGGTGGCAAAAGTCTGGGTCGCCGCTTCCACCTTTACCCCCTCCTTGGCTTCAATCGCCTGGTGCAAACCGTCGGAATAACGGCGTCCCTCCATGATACGTCCCGTCTGCTCGTCCACAATCTTCACCTTGTTCTCCAACACCACGTACTCGACATCCTTTTCAAACAGGGTATAAGCCTTCAACAACTGGTTTATCGTATGTACCCGCTCGGATTTCATCGCATATTGCTGGAGCAGTTCATCTTTCTTGGCAAGTCTCTCCTGCTCGTTCGCCACCGTTTTCTCTATTTCGGCAATCTCGGCACCGATGTCCGGCAGAATGAAAAATTTCGGGTCTTCTCCCGCTGCTGTTATCGTGTCATGCCCTTTGTCGGTCAGGTCTATCGAATTCAGTTTCTCGTCAATCACAAAATACAACGGATCGGTAATTTCCGGCATCCTCCGGTTGTTTTCCTGCATATACTCGTTCTCCGTCTTAATCAGGATAGCCTTGTTTCCCTCTTCGCTCAGGAACTTGATTAACGGCTTGTACTTGGGCAATCCCTTGTGGGCGCGGAGCAACAGCACTCCTCCCTCTTTCCGCTTCTTGGCATCATCGCTTGCCAGTAAATCCTTGGCATCCTTGAACACCCGCATCACCAACTCCTGTTGCATCTTTACCAAACGCTCCACCCTCGGCTTGTACTCGTCGAACATCTGGTCGTCGCCCTTGGGCACGGGACCTGAAATAATCAACGGAGTACGGGCATCGTCAATCAACACGGAATCGACCTCATCGACTATCGCATAGTTGTGCTTGCGCTGTACCAAATCCTCCGGATTGAATGCCATGTTGTCACGCAGGTAGTCGAAACCGAACTCGTTGTTCGTTCCGAAAGTGATGTCAGCCATATAGGCTTTCCGGCGCTCCGGAGAATTAGGCTGGTGCTTGTCGATGCAATCCACTGAAAGGCCGTGGAACATATACAGCGTCCCCATCCATTCGGAGTCACGTTTCGCCAGATAGTCATTCACGGTCACCATGTGCACGCCCCGTCCGCTCAACGCATTCAGGAACACCGGCAACGTAGCCACCAGCGTCTTACCTTCACCGGTAGCCATTTCGGCAATCTTCCCCTGATGCAATACCGCACCGCCAATCAACTGCACGTCGTAATGCACCATATCCCAAGTCACCTCGTTTCCTCCGGCAATCCAAGAATTGAAATAAATTGCCTTGTCGCCTTCTATCTCGACAAAATCATGAGTGACCGCCAAATCCCGGTCGAACTGCGTGGCAGTCACCTCGATTTCCTCATTCTCCTTGAAACGGCGGGCAGTGTCTTTCATAACGGCAAACGCTTTCGGCATCAGTTCCGTCAGCACCTCCTCCACCTTTTTGTCAATCTGCTCCTCCAGTTTGTCGATTCGCTCGTATATCTCTTCCCGTTCCTCAATCGAAGGTCTTTCCTCCTCCACTTTTCTTTTCAACGCCGCAATCTCTTCCTCCTCCTCGCTGATGTAATCGCGCACCTGCTTTTTCATGTCTTCCGTCACGGCACGCAATTCATCGTGACTCAGTACCTTGACTTTCTCCCACTCGGCATTTACCTTCGCCACAATCGGCATTAATTCCTTCATATCCCGGTCGGACTTGTTTCCGAACAGGCTTTTTAAAATATCATTGAAACCCATGTAATATTCGATTTTAGATTCAGACCGGCAACCGGTCACTGTTTACTATTTTACTTCATTCGCTTAAATCCCAAGTCATTTCCGGCAAGACTCCGGAGCACGGATTTTGTGAGAGATATGACACAACGGACCGGCATGGATGCGAACCGTCCGGACAAGAACATAATCCGTCCGGGAAAATTCCGGTTGTGGAAAAAGGAAATAATCGGAAGGCAAGGAAGGAGCATCGGTTTTCACCCGCTCCTGCTGCATACAGGCGGAAACAAACTTCACCGTATGGGTAACCACCAGACGACACCGCTCTCCTCCCAAAGAAGCCCCCTCTGTCTGAGCCTTCAGTGGAACCGCCACAGCACATCCCGCCATGACATACAATGCCGCTATCAGATACCTGTTCACTTCCATAAGTGACAAAAATACAAAACATTCTTCACAAAACCCATAGAAGTTTATAAAGTTTGTAAAGTTATAAAGTTCGTACAGTTCATTACCCTCTTGCAAGACGCCTGATTAACGGCTATCAAGAACAAGCAACGAAAGCAAACCTCCCCAAAAAATACTTTATAACTTTCAACTTTATAAACCTTATAAACTTTATGAACTTTACAAACTAACGGAAAACTCCTTAATGCGCTGTTCATCGGCTTTCCGGCAAATCAACAACACACCGTTTTCCTCGGCGACAATGTAATCCTCAAGTCCCTGAAGCACCATTTTTCTGTCATCGGAAACGTGCACGATACACCCCCTGCTCTCCACCATTCGCACCTGTTGCCCGACAACGGCGTTGGCATCACCGTCCTTGGCGACCTGGTCGTACAATGCCCCCCACGTCCCCAAATCCGACCAACCGAAACTGGCAGGAAAAACATAAATGTTCTCCGCTTTTTCCATAACGGCATAATCAATGGAGATATTGGGACATTCCGGAAATTTCCTGCCGATGGCCGCCTGTTCGTCAGCCGTATAATACACGCTTTCCAGCGAATCGAAAATCGTCGCCACCTCCGGCAAATTATCCCGGAAAGCCTGTTCAATCGTCCGGACGTTCCAAAGGAAAATTCCGGCATTCCAATAATATCCTCCGTCAGCCAGATAACGCCTTGCCGTCTGAATGTCCGGTTTCTCCTTGAAAGCGTCCACTTCCAGGATTTCCGCTCCGCTGTTGTTTCGCGCCTTTATGTAACCGTATCCGGTTTCCGGACGTACCGGCAAGATGCCTACGGTCAGAATCCGCCCGTTTCCGGACACGAACTCCAGTCCCTTGCGGATAACCCGCCCGAATTCAGTGACATCCACCACGACATGGTCCGAAGGAGAAACGACCAGATTGGCATCAGCGTCCCTCTGTTTAATCTTCCACGTCACATAAGCGATGCAAGGAGCCGTATTGCGCATACAAGGCTCCAGCAGGAGATTGGATGCCGGAATTTCAGGCAACTGCTCCCTTACCAATGTCTTGTATTTCTCGGAAGTCACCACCCAGACATTTTCTATCGGACAAACGCCGGCAAAACGGTCCACCGTCGCCTGCAACAAAGTCCTTCCGGTACCCAGAACGTCAATAAACTGCTTGGGCTTTTCGGGCGTACTCATGGGCCAGAAACGGCTTCCTACGCCACCTGCCATTATTACGAGATGATTCATGACTATTATATTGATTTACTTATAATCGCTTAATTAC
>CAMWQQ010000066.1 GCA_947176455.1 uncultured Odoribacter sp.
GTTTTCAAGACCGCCGCGATCGACCACTCTGCCATCTCTCCAATTGCGACAACAAAGATAGAGGTAATTTTGACAAAAACAAAAAAATGGTTGTATTTTGTGTTTCATCCTCTGTTTTATTTGTTGCCGGCTTGTATTTTGTTGTTGTTAGGATTCCAACGGGCTTTTGTCCTTCGGGAAAAAGTGGGAGAGCAGCAGGTATCCGACGATGCCTGCAAATACTGAACCGCAGATGATTCCCAATTTCGCCTGGTTGAGCAACGTAGCCCCGATTTCCGGAAGGTCTGCGTATGACAGATTGGCGATAAAGAGGGACACGGTGAACCCGATGCCTCCGAGGACGGAGACACCCAACAATCCTTTGTTGTCCATGTATTGTGGCATCCTTAACAATCCGCTCTTGACGGACAGCCAGGTGAAGGAGAAGATGCCGATTAGCTTACCGAGGACTAATGCGATGAAGACGGTAAGGGTTACGCCTTGTATCTGGTCCAGCCCGAAATGATCGAAGGTGATGCTGGCGTTGGCAAAGGCAAAGAGGGGCATAATCACGTAGTTAACCAGCGATTGCAGGTTGTCTTCCATGGATTGCAGAGGACTGATTACTTTGTCGGAAACGGATTCCACGTGTTGCAGGATAGACACTTCCGAGTTGCTGAGGATGTATCTGTTGTCTGCCATGTCGGCGGTTGCCGGCAGTTTCTGCAGGGTTCTCCGGATTTCTCCCACGTATTTGTAGAGGTTCAGTTTCGGTCGGGCGGGTACGGTGAAAGCCACGATAACGCCTGCGATGGTTGGATGGATTCCTGAATGGAGGAAGAGATACCATACGACGAGACCGAGAGATATGAAATAGAGTTTGCTGTGGATGCCCAGCTTTCCGCCTAACCACAGGATGAAGATGAACAATAGCGACCACAAAAGGTATTCCAGGACGAGGTCGCTGCTGTAAAATGCTCCGATGACGATGATGCCGCCGATGTCATCCACAACGGCAAATGCGGTAAGGAATATTTTCAGACTGAGCGGAACTCTTTTGCCAAGCAGGGAGAGCACGCCGAGGGAAAAGGCGATGTCGGTTGCCATGGGAATGGCCGCGCCTCTTGCCGCATCACCTGCCGGGCATATCAGGCTGAAGATGACGATGGGGACAATCATACCTCCGCAGGCGGCAATGACCGGAAGGAGGGCTTTGCGGGGACTGGAGAGTTCTCCTGCCAGCAGTTCCCGTTTGATTTCAAGTCCGACGGAGAAGAAGAAGATGGCCATTAGGGCGTCGTTTATCAATGACAGGATTGTCATGTTTTCGCCTCTTATGCTGAACAGGTTTACGTCTCCGAACTGAAGAATGACTTCTTTTGAGAAAATGGCATTGTAAGCGTCGCGCAGGGGCGAGTTTGCGATAATCATGGCTGCGAGAGCAACGAAAAAGAGCACGGCTCCTCCGTTGATTTTGGCTTTCATGAAATGCCTGAGCGGTGATTTGAAAATTCTTGTATGCATTTATTTAAAGTTTAAAAGTTTTGAACCATTCAATAAATTCCCGGATGCCGTCTTCCAGCGAGGTAGCGGGCGTGTAACCGTAGTCTTTGCGGAGTTTGGTGGTATCTGCCCAGGTTTGGTAGACGTCTCCGGCTTGCATTTCCGTAAATTCCTTTACGGCTTCTTTGCCGATGTTTTTTTCCAGCAGGCGGATAAATTCCATTAACTTGACGGGAGAACCGTGACCGATGTTGTAGATGACGGCAGGTACTCCCGGTGTGTCTTCACGAACCAGTCCCGGCTTGTTCACGATTCTGGCGATGCCTTCCACGATGTCGTCGATGTAAGTGAAGTCGCGGGACAGCTTGCCGTTGTTGAACACCTTTATCGGAGTGTCTTGGCTGATGGATTGAGCAAACAATATAGGTGCCATGTCCGGACGTCCCCAGGGACCATAAACCGTGAAAAATCGCAAGCCTATCGTTTGAAGGTGATAGAGCCAGGAGTAGGTATAGGCCATCAGTTCGTTGGATTTCTTGGTGGCGGCGTATATGCTTGCCGGCTGGTCCACCCTCGCGCTTTCCTTGAAAGGAACCTCCCGGCTGTTGCCGTACACGGAGGAAGATGAGGCGTATATCAGTCTGTCGCAATGGTATTCCCGGCAGAGTTCCAGTATGTTGAGGAATCCTGCCACATTGCTTTCCACGTATGTTTCGGGGTGGGTGAGGCTGTATCGCACTCCTGCCTGTGCCGCCAGGTTGATGATGCAGTCGAAATGATTTTCTGCAAAAATACTTTCCAGCATCTCTTTGTCACACAAGTCCGCCTGACGAAAACGGTAGCCGGAATAGAGCGAGGAGGCGCATTCTTCTCCGTATCGGGCGACCTCGATGCCACATTCCTTGAGGCGAGCATGTTTCAGTTTGACATCATAATAATGATTCAAAGAGTCTATGCCATAAACTTGAATGCCTTGCCTGCAAAGGGCTTTCGTCAAGTGAAAGCCTATGAACCCCGCACTGCCGGTAATCAATACTTGCATGATTTGTCTGTGATTTTAAAAGCGGACAAAGATACGAAAAATTGAGCGCAGACGCAAGCGATAGTTTGATTATGTCGAGACGGAGTGTCTAAAACAAAGTTAAAGATACGAAAATTGGATAAAAACAAGCGTGGAGGCGATGAAAAAAAAGTCGTCGCTGGGATTAGTCCTCTACGGTCAGGATTTCCGGTTCTAGTCGGACGGAGACAATCCGGTTTGCCAGCGTTGGGTCGTATGGCAATCGTACTTTGATGTAGTTGTCCGTGAATCCGCAAATGTGCTGTCCTACTTTGGTGTCCTCAAAAAGGACGGGACGGGTTTGTCCTTCGCATTGCCGGTGAAAGCGGTGCAGTTTCCTGTCGGAGATAGCCAACAATTCGCTCACTCTGCGGTGTTTTTCCTCCTGAGAGACAACCAGGGGGATTTCGAGCGCTTTGGTACCTTGGCGTTCCGAATAGGGGAATACGTGCAGGCGCGAGATGTCGAGGCTTTCGATGAAGTCGCGGGCATCCTTGAAATAATCTTCCGTTTCGCCTCTCATGCCGGCAATGGTGTCCACGCCGATAAAGGCGTCTGGGATAAGGGATTTTATGGTGTTGATTTTGGTGGCGAAAAATTCACGGGTATACCGGCGGCGCATGAGTTTGAGGACTTCATTGCTTCCCGATTGGAGCGGAATGTGGAAGTGAGGCATAAAATGCTTGGAGCTGGCGACAAATTCGATGATTTCGTCGGTGAGCAGGTTCGGTTCGATGGAGGAGATGCGGAATCTTTCTATTTCGTCCGTTTCGTCGAGTTGTTTCATCAGGGCGAGTAGGTCTGTCGGCTGGTTTCTGCCGAAGTCGCCGGTATTGACACCGGTCAGGATGACCTCTTTTATGCCTTTGGCGGCTACGTCTCGGACGGCTTGCAGAATCTGTTCCGGGGTGGCGCTCCGGCTTTTGCCTCTGGCATAGGGAATCGTGCAATAGGAACAGAAGTAGTCGCATCCGTCCTGTATTTTCAGGAAGCAACGGGTCCGGTCGCCGAATGAGTAGGCGAGGTTGAAGTTTGCCAGCTTGAAGACGTCGCACGAATGCGGTTCGGATTGTGCGGTCGTTTCCAGGTGTTTCAAGTAGTGCTCCACGTTGAATTTCTCGTGGGCACCGAGCACCAGGCTGACGCCTTCGATATCCAGGATTTCTTTTGCCCGCAACTGGGCGTAGCATCCAACGACGACAATGTAGGCTTCCGGGTTGTGGTGAACGATTTTCCGGATGAGCTGTCGTCCTTTCTTTTCCGCCACATCGGTGACGCTGCAAGTATTGATGACGAAGATGTCGGCGTGTTCTTTTTCCCCGACGGTTAGCGTGCCTGCCTCTTCCAGCCCGTGTCTTATGGTGGAGGTTTCGGAAAAGTTGAGTTTGCAACCCAATGTGATGTAAGCGACTTTCTTCCCTGCGATGTCCATGGTGATTGTAGCGATATTGATGTACGATTGCCGTCGGCGCGTATGGATTAAATTTTGTATTATTGGGGGCAAAAATAGTGTTTTGGCTTGTAATTTGCTATCTTTGTACTACACAGTTTTGTTTGAAGGCGGGGGATGACTGCCTTTTGCGTTTAAAATGACAGGTTTATGCGTTATTATATCATAGCAGGTGAGGCGTCTGGGGATTTGCACGCTTCGAATCTGGTCCGGGAAATCCTAAAAGAGGACGGGGATGCCGTGGTGCGTGGCTGGGGAGGCGACCTGATGCGGGATGCCGGTGTGGAAATCGTCCGTCATTACAAGGACACGGCTATCATGGGGTTTGTGACCGTGTTGAAGAATCTGCATAAAATCAAGGCGAACATACGGCTTTGCTGTGAGGATATTTTGTTGTGGCGTCCGGATGTCGTGATTCTTGTGGATTATGCGGGGTTTAATCTGCGGATTGCCCGTTTTGCCAAGGAGTATGGCATACGGGTGTTTTATTATATCTCGCCCAAATTGTGGGCGTGGAATACGGGACGGGTGCGGAAAATCAAACGTTACGTGGACCGGATGTACACGATTTTCCCGTTTGAGACCGAGTTTTACAACCGGTACGGCTATGCCGTTCAGTACGGGGGAAATCCTTTGGTGGATGCCATTGCCGGACGTCCTTATGTCGGGGAGACATTTGCGGAGTTTATTGCGGCGCAAGGGTTGCCGGACAAGCCGGTCATTGCTTTGCTGGCGGGTAGCCGGAAGCAGGAACTGAAGTACGTATTGCCTGCCATGTTGAAGGCGGTGAAGCATTTCCCGGAGCATCAATTTGTCGTAGCGGGTGCGCCTTCGATGACGGAGGCGGATTATGCTCCTTATGTACAGGATTCTCCCGTCCGCATTCTCTATGGGGAAACTTACCGGCTGGTGAGCCATGCTCGGGCGGCCTTGGTCACGTCGGGCACGGCGACTTTGGAGACCGCTTTGTTGAGAACGCCTCAAGTGGTGTGTTACAACGGGGAGGGGGGGCGACTCAGTTACTATCTGTTCAAGGCTTTTGTGAAAGTCAAGTATATTTCGTTGGTGAATTTGATTTTTGGCGGGGAGGTGGTCAAGGAACTGATGATGCAACACTTGACGGAGCGGAACATCGTGAACGAGTTGTCCCGGATTTTGTACAGCGACCGGGATCGGGAAAAGATGTTGCGGAACTACGACGAGGTGATTCGTCGTTTGGGAGATGCCGGTGCGTCAGGGCGTTTTGCCCGAATGATGGTCGAGGATTTGCGCCGGGACTTGAATCAATAAATCAGTTTGACGTTGTCGAGCCAGAATTTGGCATCGGGGGCTCCGATGTAGGCACCGCCGTGTCCGGATGAAAAGCGCAGGATGATGTGCGTGGGAGCGGTGTCCGGTTTTGCCCAACCCACTTCTTGGATAGGAACCATTTTGCCCTTGCTGTTCCGGCAATGGGGAATGTTTTCACCTTTTTTCATCAGTGCCATATAGGGTTTGAAATAGGCTTCTCCGGTGATGTCTCCGTAATGGACGGGGATGCGGTGGCTGTTCTGCCATTCGCTGACTTCCCGGTCATATCGTTCATAGGCGGTGCCTACTCTTTGGGCAAATACGTTGCCGTTTTCATCTTCCCAGCGGTGTTGCAGTAGCAGGCAGGCTTCTGCATTGTTTTGTTCCGGTATGTTTTGGATGCGTCCGAATCCAGTGGCTTTGATTTGCTCGCCTCCCGGTTGTACCTTGTAATCGAATTGGAGCGCCTTGGGGTGCTTGTCAAAGGGGACGTTGTTGTTGAGTTTGCCTTGCGGATTCTTGGTGTCCCGTACCGGTTCCATGATTTCTCCGAGAAAAATAGTACCGGTTGCCAGTACGGAGATGTTGATTAATCCGAGCACTTTGACGTGTTCCATGCGTGTTTCCAGCCGGGCGCAATATCCGTTGTCCCTTTCTTCCGGGAAAACGGTGGTGCTGGATTTGTAGATGCCGCTGACCTTTGCCATAACGGTAGAGGTTGCCCAGGGGGAGACGGTCGGCTCGTAGGGAGTGTTGTTTTTCAAGGTGTCGCCGGAGGTGATTTCGTAAAGGTGTTTGGTGTTTCCGCCGATAACAAAGGATTCATCGACCACGCGAACCATCCATTGGTCCATATTTCCGAAGGCGATGTCTTCCGTTTCTTCCGTAGCGGGTTGCGCCAAGACGGGCAGGGAAAAGCCCATACAGAGAAGCACGTGCAGACAGGTCATCCATTTCATATCGATTCCATTTTAAGTAAATGTACAAACCCCTTATTTTGAGATGAAAAAATTTGACAAAATAAGTTTCATTGTCGTTTTGTTGTACGCCATTTTCAGCAAAAAAGATGCCAATAGTCTTTATTTTTATGAAAAATCTAAAAATCATTGGTCGGAAGAAATCGGTTTTTCGTCGGTAAAAAGGGGCGATACGTATAATAGAATTGGGGTTGCCCATGTCGGGAGATATATTTGTATCGTGGATAGGTGAAGGGGGAATGGATATGAACTAAAACGAACCAGATATGATAAAGCACGGAAGAAAATGGATGGTGGCGGGATTGATTTTGATGTCGTTGCCACTTTTGGCTCAGGAGAAGCCTGAGGTTTGGAATTTGAAATCTTGTATAGACTATGCCCGGGAACGGAACATTCAAATCCGGAAAAGTCGGCTGGCTTTGGAGGAGAGCGTGGAAAGTCGGCAGGAAGCCAAAGCGCAACGCCTTCCTTCGTTGGCTTTTTCTTCGTCGCACAATTATGTGAATCGTCCGTGTATCGAGGTCGGAGATAAAAATACTTATTCGGGGAGTTACGATTTGAATTCTTCGGTGACGCTGTATCAGGGGGGCAGACTGAAAAAGAACCTGCAACAAATGGATTTGCAGAATCAGGTGCAGGAGCTGGCGATTGAAGAGTCGGAGGACAACATCGAACTGGCGATAACGCAGGCTTTTCTGCAGTTGCTGTATGCACACGAGGCGGTGAAAATCAACGAGAATACGGTGGAGGTTTCGCAGGCGCAACGGAACCGGGGCAGGGAGTTGATGAATGCCGGTTCGTTGTCGCAAGCTGATTTTGCGCAATTGGAGTCGCAATATACTTCGGACAAATATCAGTTGGTGGTGGCGCAAAACGCTTTGGTGGATGCCCGGCTGGACTTGAAGCAATTGCTGGAGCTCGGCATCGGCGATTCGATGCAGTTGGCGATACCGGAATTGTCCGATGAAGATGTGCTGGTGGCTTTGCCTACCAAGGAAAATGTCTATCTGGCTGCTTTGGGAATTCGTCCGGAGGTGAAATACAATCAGTTGAATATAAAAATCGCCGGCGTGGAGAAGGAGAAAGCCTGGGCGGGCTATCTGCCGAGTCTCCGGTTGTCCGCCGGCGTGGGGACGAACCATCTGTCCGGTAACCCTTGGGGTAGCCAGATGAAGCACAATTGGAGCGAGAACGTGGGCTTGACCTTGAGTGTGCCTATTTTCAGCAACCGTTCCAACAAGACGGCGGTGAATCTTGCCAAATTGAACATTGAATATGCGGAACTGAATTATGAAAACGTGCAGAAAGATTTGTTGAAGTCCATTGAAAACGTATATCAGGCGGCGGTGTCGGCGCAGGAGCGTTATCGTTCGGCGCAGGAAAACCTGAGGGCGGTGGAGTTGTCTTTCAGCCTTACGCAGGAGCAGTTTTTTCTGGGGATGAAAAATACGTTGGAGATGCTGACGGAACAGAATAATTTGTTGTCTGCCCGGTTGGAATCCGTTCAGGCGAAGTATATGGCGGTTTTGAACATACAATTGCTGAATTTCTATCAGGGCAAGGATATTGTAGTGGAGTAAATCAATTAAAATGTCAATATGATGAAAAAGAGAAAGTTTATCACAATTAGCGGGCTTGTCATCGTGCTGGGTGCAGTTGCCTGGATGGTTCACGGT
>CAMWQQ010000067.1 GCA_947176455.1 uncultured Odoribacter sp.
CATTTTTACTGTGGCAAGTCTCTGGAGGATGCCCACACGGCGGCAGCGGATACCCAAGCCACGTATGAGGTGCTGAAAGCCCAGTTGGACCGCTACGAGGGGACGCTGGAGAACAGCATCGACTTCTTGAGCAAATTTTCCACCCAGAATAAAAATGTGGACTTTGCCGGTTTCATCATATATGACGAAAAGGGCGTAGAGGTGTTCAACTTCGGAAAGAACAAAGGCGTGCCGGTGGAGAAGGTGTTGAAGGAACAGCTGGGGTATTACGATTGGATAATGAAGAGCGAATTTCCGCTTTACACCAAGAAAGTATTGACCGAAATCAAGTTGCGCAGTTCTAAGTTGCTGAAATGACGGAATGGACGGTTTAACGGATTGAGCGTATGGGCGAGTTAATCAGGAAAGAGTTGAAGAGTTTTTTTGCCTCCGTGTCGGGGTATGTCGTGTTGGGATTTTTTCTGGTGGCAAACGGCTTGTTCCTGTGGGTACTTCCTGGAAGCTACAACATTTTCGACAGCCGTATGGCTGACTTGCAGCCGTTCTTTTCTTTAGCCCCCTTGTTGTATCTTTTTTTGGTGCCGGCGATATGTATGCGTCTTTTTGCGGAAGAACGCCGGGCGGGGACACTGGAGTTGCTGTTTACCCGTCCGTTGACGCCGTGGCACATCGTTGTCGCCAAATATCTTGCCGGTTTCCTGTTGGTCGTGCTGTCCATACTTCCGACGGTCGTTTATCCGATTTGCACGGGTATCTTGGCACAGCCTGCCTGGCACATCGACTGGGGCGGGATTATCGGCTCATACGTCGGACTGCTTTTCTTGTCCGGCATCTACGTCGCTGCCGGCATCTGGACTTCTTCCTTGACGGACAATCAGATTGTAGCTTTCCTGTATGCCATGGCGATTGCCTTCCTGTTGTATGCAGGATTGGATTTTGTCGGTGAAATTCCTGCTTTTGAAACTTTTCAGGCGATGATACAGTTTTGGGGCATCGAGTATCATTACGAACCGATGTCTCGGGGAGTCATTGCTTTCGAGGACGTAATCTATTTCCTGTCTTTCGTCTTTTTATTCCTGTGGCTGACGGTGAGGCGTTTCAAGGGCACGCGTTTGAAGTGGTGGCAGGTCGTTGCCGTCCTGGCGGTTTTAAATTTGTGGGGAAGCCGTCAGTATTGGCAGGCAGACATTACGAACGATAAACGTTATACCTTGTCTGAACCCACCCGGGCGTTGCTGAAGAAAACGGACCGTCCCGTCCAGGTGGATATTTTTCTGGCGGGCAATCTGCCTGCCGAGATGCAGAAATTGCAATATGCCGTTACCCGGATGTTGGAGGAATTTCGGCGGATTTCCGGCAACAATTTCCGTTACCGGATGATTAATCCCGCCGAAGTGGAAGAGCCGGAGGAGAAAAAAGCAATGGTGCGCTATCTGGTGGAGCGGGGGATTATGCCGGTTAATCTGAATCGGAAGACGGACGACGAGACCTTGTCCCGGCAGTTCATCTATCCCGGTGCGATAGTGTACGACAAGGACACGGAGGTCAGCATCCAGTTGTTGCAAAATGTTCCGGGACAAACCGCAGAGCAGAACATCAGCCACTCCATTGAGGCTTTGGAATACGAGTTGACCAAGGCGATACGCCTGTTGACCCGCAAGGAATTGAAATCGGTGGCTTTCCTTACCGGACATGGCGAGTTGCCCTATCCGGAGGTGATGGATATGGCGAAGTTGCTGTCGTATTATTACCAGGTGGATTTTGTCAGTGCGGATTCGCTGGCGGCGGATTTGACCCGCTACCAGACGCTCATTATCGCCAGACCGCAGGGCGATTTTTCCGAACGGGACAAGTTTGTCGTGGACCAGTTTGCGATGAACGGAGGAAGCCTGCTGTGGTGCGTTGACGAGGTGGAAGTGGACCACGAAGGGTTGAAACGGCAGGAAACAGTGCCTGCGGTGTATCGTCCCTTGAACTTGGAGGATATGTTTTTCCGTTACGGGGTGAGGATAAATCCCGACCTTTTGCTGGACGGAAACAGCGTATTGATACCGGTGATAACGGGTATGAACGGAAATAGTCCGGTGTATCATTCCGGGGCTTGGTATTATTCGCCTTTGCTGATGCCCCGTGTGGCGCATCCGGTTACGGCAGGACTGTCGCCCGTCCGGGTGGACTATGCGAATAGCATCGATACCGTCGGGAATGGCGACGGGTTGCGGAAGACGGTGTTGCTTGCCACTTCGCGACATTCGGCGGCGATGAAGACGCCTTGTCCGGTGACGTTATCGGTGACGGAAGAAAAGATGACTCCGGAAAAGTTCAACCGGCAATATATCCCTGTCGCCGTTGCCGTGGAGGGAGATTTCCGGTCTTTGTTCCAATACCGGAATATGCCCGGGGTGGTGAATACCTCTTTTAAACCGACGAGCGGTTACAACCGGATGATTTTTATTGCCGACGGAGATGTCATTCGGAACAAGGTGCGGGGAGTGGGAGAAAACGCTACCGCCGTTCCGTTGGGGTATGACGAATATGCGGACCAGGTGTACGGCAATCGGGATTTCTTGCTGAATTGCGTTAACTGGCTGTGCGACGATGAAGGGTGGATGCAGTTGAGGGGAAGAAATCTGTCCCTGTATCTCCTGGACAAAACCCGTCTCAAGGCAGAACGGCGGTTTTGGGAATTGTTCAACCTGCTTGCGCCGTTGTTTCTGGTTGCCTTGTTGGGCGGCATCTTCACGCTTTTCCGGAGAAAGTGATGCAGGCGTCCTCTCCGGATGTTTTCCGCTGATGGTTTTGCCTGCCCGTACGGTTTGCGACGGTCGGAGTTGCCTCTTTTTTTGATTTGTGGAATAAGATACGTATATTTGTCGTAATAATGAAGAAATCGCTTGTTATGTCAGAGGAAGAAATGAATTCATACCGCTTTACTTCCGGCAAGGAGCCCAGTGACGAGATGCTTGCCCAAATCATGAAAGAAGTTGCGCAAGAAGCGGCGGAATCGAACCGAAAGGCTCAAGAGGCATATTTTAAGCAGATGGAGAACAATATTGCCATTAAGCAAAAAATATGGGCGGAACGCATAAATCATGCCTTGAATGGTTAGGAAGAACGGAAAACCGGAACTGATTGTCATTGCAGGTCCCAATGGATCCGGTAAGACGTCTGTGACCCAAAAATTCCTTCATCACGAATGGGCGGACGGTACGGTGTATATTAATCCGGACGAAGTGGCAAAAGAAAGGTTTGGTGACTGGAATTCTCCAGAAGCAGTATTTAGTGCGGCAAACTATTGTAAGGAGTGGAGGGAACGATGTTTGAAAGAGAAGGTAAGTTTTGTTTTTGAAACCGTATTTTCCGCAATAGACAAAATCGATTTTCTCCTTCGGGCTAAAGAAGCTGGCTTTTTCATAAGACTCTTTTTTATCGCAACAAGCACTCCGGCTATCAATGCCACAAGAATCGCCCAACGAGTTATGAAAGGCGGACACGATGTGCCTATTGCCAAAATCGTTTCGCGATATTACAAATCCATAGAGAATTGTAAAGTCATTGCTCCTGTTTTAGACCGTCTGTATGTTTATGATAATTCCGTTAATAACGAGGATGCCCGGCTGTTGTTTAGGTTGACGGACGGTGTGGTGGCTAAAATGTATGTAAACGATGTACCGGAATGGGCGCGGCATATATTGCCGGTTTGATTAAAGCCCTGCTTTTGCAATCGTTTGTGTGTGGGTGCATGGAAATATGAATCTAAAATATAAATTTATGGAACAAGAAGAACAAAAATTGAATTCGTTGCCTGATAACGCTTATCGGGAGTTAAAACCGGGAGAGGAGTATAACCCCATTATGCCGGCAGGTAGCCAGCCCAAGGAGGTCACGCCTTATTCTGTGGTGTTTGGTATCATTATGGCTGTTATTTTCTCGGCGGCTGCGGCTTATCTGGGCTTGAAAGTGGGACAGGTATTCGAGGCGGCCATTCCGATTGCGATTATTGCCGTCGGGTGCGGAAACCTGATGAAGAAAAACAATATGCTCGGTCAGAATGTGATTATCCAGTCCATCGGAGCCAGTTCCGGTGTGATTGTCGCCGGTGCGATTTTTACGTTGCCTGCTCTTTATATCTTGGGGTTGGACGCGAAGTTCTACCAGATTTTCCTGTCTTCCTTGCTGGGAGGGTTGCTGGGTATCCTGATGCTGATACCGTTCCGAAAATATTTTGTGAAGGATATGCACGGGAAATATCCTTTCCCGGAGGCTACGGCGACTACTGAGGTGCTGGTTTCCGGCGAGAAAAAGGGCAACCAGGCGAAATTGCTGGCGGTCAGCGGATTGGTCGGTGGTCTGTACGACTTTTTCATCAGTACTTTCGGCTGGTGGACGGAGAATATTTCCACCCGGATTACGGAGTGGGGAACTGCGTTGGCAGATAAAACGAAATTGGTGTTTAAGGTGAATACGGGAGCCGCCGTGCTGGGACTGGGGTATATTGTCGGTTTGAAATACGCCGCTATCATCTGCGCTGGTTCGTTTACGGTATGGTTTGTCCTGATTCCTTTTTTGAGTTATTTTGCCGAGGGGCAGACGCTGATGGTGGGAGAAGGAGTTTCCACCTTGATTCGTGATATGTCTCCGGAGCAGATTTTCACCCATTATGCCCGGCATATCGGTATTGGCGGTATTGCCATGGCGGGAATCATCGGCATCATCCGTTCGTCGGGCATCATCAAGCAGGCGTTGGGATTGGCGGTCAAGGAGCTGGGAGGTAAAAAAGGCGCCGTGGAAGCGACCGCACGCACGCAACGGGATCTTTCCATGAAAATCATTCTGACGGGTTTGCTGGCGACTTTAATTACTACTTTTGTCTTTTTCCATTTCGGCGTGTTGGGCAATCTTTTCCAAACCGTCGTTGCCATTTTAATCGTGTTTATCATTTCTTTCCTTTTCACCACCGTGGCAGCCAATGCCATTGCTATCGTGGGGACGAATCCGGTTTCCGGTATGACGCTGATGACCTTGATTCTGGCGTCTCTGGTGCTGGTGAGTGCCGGATTGAGCGGAACGAATGGAATGATGGCGGCGATGATTATCGGTGGCGTGGTGTGTACGGCTTTGTCCATGGCAGGAGGCTTCATTACCGATTTGAAAATCGGTTACTGGATTGGAACGACTCCGGTGAAGCAGGAGAGATGGAAATTCTTGGGCACTGTTGTTTCGGCGGCGACTGTGGCAGGCGTGATGATGATTTTGAATCAGACTTACGGTTTTGTCGGTGAGAATGCTTTGGTGGCTCCGCAAGCCAATGCCATGGCGGCTGTAATCAAGCCTCTGATGGAAGGAGGAGCGACTCCTTGGATGTTGTATTTTGCCGGTGCGGCTCTGGCGTTGATTTTGACTATGATTGGCGTGCCTGCCCTGGCGTTTGCCTTGGGAATGTTTATTCCGTTGGATTTGAATACGCCTTTGTTGATTGGCGGTCTGGTGAGCTGGTATGTGTCTACGCGTAGCAAGGACGAGCAGGTGAACAAGATGCGTCGCGAGCGGGGAACGCTGATTGCTTCCGGCTTTATCGCCGGAGGAGCGTTGATGGGTGTGGTCAGTGCCGTGTTGAAGTATGCCGGTGCGGACTGGTATTCCACCTGGAGCGGTGCAGAGTGGCTGGCAGTGGTGATGTATGTTGCAATTATCGGTTATTTCATCTGGGATTCGTTGAGAGCCAAGGAAGAGGCTTGATAAAGTTTTGAACAAAAGCATAATATATTGAGTTATGGAACTGAAAGAGCGTTTTTTGAAGTATGTCGGTTTCGACACGCAGAGTGACCCGGAGAGCGAGACTTATCCGTCTACGGCAAAACAATTGGTTTTGTTGAATCATCTGGTCGAGGAGATGACAGAACTTGGTTTGAAGGAAATAGAATTGGATGCCAACGGTTATGCCATGGGAACGATACCTGCCTCTCCCGGTTATGAGGACCGTCCGGTCATCGGTTTTATCGCCCACGTGGATACGAGTCCGGATATGAGCGGTGCGGGTATCTCTCCGCGGATTATCGAGCATTACGACGGCAAGGATATCCGTTTGAATGACCAGGTGGTGATGACGGTGGCGGATTTCCCGGAGTTGTCTTTTTACAAGGGGCATACGCTGATTACCACGGACGGTACGACTTTGCTGGGTGCGGATGACAAGGCGGGTGTGGCGGAGATTATGACGGCTGCGGAGTATCTGATGCAGCATCCGGAGGTGAAACACGGAAAAATCCGGATTGGTTTTACTCCCGACGAGGAAATCGGCAGGGGCGTGGATTTCTTTGACGTGAAGCAGTTCGGAGCGAAATTCGCCTATACCATTGACGGGGGCTTTGAAGGTGAACTGGAGTATGAGAATTTCAATGCCGCCAGTGCCAAGATTGAGGTGCAGGGGAGAAACATTCATCCCGGCTATGCCAAGGACAAGATGATTAACGCCCTTCAGGTGGTGAATGAATTGAATAATTTGTTACCTCCGTGCCAGCGTCCGGAACATACGGACGGTTACGAGGGTTTTTATCACCTGGTTTCTATCCGGGGGGAAGTGGAAAAGGCTTACAGCGAATACATCATCCGCGACCATTCACGCGAGAAGTTCGAGGAAAAGAAACGTTTCATGCAGGCGGCGGTCGCTTTGCTGAATGAGAAATACGGGGAAGAGGTAGTCAAACTGACCTTGAAGGACCAGTATTACAATATGCGTGAAATGGTTGAACCGTATCCGGAATTGATAGACAAGGCTTTCCAAGCGATGAGCGATGCCGGTGTTCAGCCGATTGTTCGTCCTATTCGCGGAGGCACGGACGGTGCCCGTCTGTCTTATATGGGATTGCCTTGTCCGAATTTGTTTACGGGCGGTATGAATTTTCACGGTAAATACGAGTATTGTTCATTGAATACGATGAACAAGGCAATGCAGACCATTTTGAATCTGATTCAATTGTGGAGCAAGTAAGTTTGTAAAGTTCATAAAGTTGAAAGTTTATAAAGTATAAGGTTTATAAAGTATGAAGGGGTTCTTCGGATGATGTTTGTGAGACTCGGCTTTGTATTGTTCGATTGTTTCTCAACAACTATTGACCAAGCAGTCCGCAGGAATCTAACAAACTTTATGAACTTTACAAACTTTATAAACTTTCAACTAAATCATTACCTGCAATATTTTCTGACGTAGATAGAAGCTGAACTTACGCCCATTTTGCTGGCTTTCCGCCAATCCTGGCAGGCTTCTGTTCTCTTTCCGGTCTTGTAGTAGGCGATGCCTCGGTTGGCATAAATGGAACCGTTGTCCAGGTTCAGTTTCAGCGCATAGTTGAAGTCCGGTATGGCTTTGGCAAATTCATTGGTTTGCAGATAGCAGTTTGCCCGGTTTTGGTAATAGGCGTAGACCAGTTCGTAATCTTCCCCGTTCTTTTGGGCATATTTTATCGCCAGGGTATATTCCTGTATGGCCTTGGGAAAATTGTTCTCGTGTTGGTAAATGTTTCCCAGGTAATAGCAAAATTCATCGTCTTCTTCAAAGATTGTTTTGGCTTTTTGAAGATAGGATTTCAATATGGAATTTTGGTTGGTGTGCGTGCAGGCGGTGTTCAGCGACTGGTATGCCTCGCGTATTTTGGGATTCAGGCGGATAGAGGCAATCAGTTTTTGTACGGCTTGTTGGTAGTTGCCGTTTTCGATGTCCTCGTTTGCCTGGTTGAGCAGTTCAATGGGCTTGTTTAACTCGCTTACGTCAGTTTGTGCCAGACTGATTTGGCTGGTGGTGATTAAGGAGAGGATAAATAAACCAATTTTTTTCATTTGTTGTTCGGTTAGTCGTAGGTTAAGTCATAATTAGCGATTCAAAAATAATGAAATTTGATTAAAAAACG
>CAMWQQ010000068.1 GCA_947176455.1 uncultured Odoribacter sp.
GGATTACACCTTCTCCGTATTCGTGGAAGACGGTGGCAAGAAGATGGCTTTGCGCAGTAACATACGGGTGAACGATTCACAGGCACCTCGTTTTGAATTGGCAGTTACTGGAAATTGCCAGCAGGATACGGTCAAGGTCATGTATGAAGAGGGCGCTTTGCCTGCCGCCGAGTTGATATGGAAAGTGAAAGGTACTACCGTAGCCAATGAGGGGGATTATTATGTACTCTCTGCCGTCGGAAGCTATACGGTGGAAGTGAAGGCACAGAACGGTGGTTGTTCTTCGGATGTGAAGACCGTGGATGTGACCGTGAACGTCGCACCTGCCATTACGGAACTGGCAATGGTTGACAGTTGCGGACAGGCTGTGATTGAGGTGACGGCGACGGGGGCTACGGAAGGATATACTTGGACGGCGACTCCGGAAGGTAATCCGGAAGGAGACAATCGCTATGTGATTACCGAAACGGGCGAATTCGAGGTGAAAGTGGTCGCTTCCAACGGCGTTTGCTCCGTAGAGCGGACGTTGCAAGGCGAGGTTTATTCCCGTCCGCAGTTGCAGGATTGGATTACCGAACCGAATGCGGTGGCTGCCGGCTCGAACATCACGGCTGCCGTGGCGGTACAGACGGGAGGCAAGGCGGATTTCACCTACCACTGGTTGCAACCGGAGGATGCGAAGACCGTGACGGAAGGCACTTATACGCAATTGGCAGAATTGGCTAATTATACTTTCGAGGTTTATGCTTCTGATGCCAACGGTTGTATCAGTGATACCTTGAAGAAGAGCGTGGAGGTTACCGGCGGTAAGATTGTCGTGGATATCGTTTCGGTATACGGCAAGGAGATTTGCCAGGGCGGTGCGGCGATGTTGGTGGCACACGCTCAGGGTGCCGGAACGCCTTGCTTGTTTGAATGGAGCAAGGTCGGTACGTCGGGATATGCACGGAGTGCGGTACAGAATTCAGAATACGACACCTTGTGGATAGAGGCGTCCAAGGCGGGTACTTACCAGGTGGCAGTCCGTGAGGATGCGGCTTCTAAGATTCTGGCTTCGGCTCAGATTGAAGGATTGACGGTGAGCGAATCCCGCAAGGCGCCGGTAGTGACGACGGAAGCGGTATTGACCATTCCGCAGGGAGGTCATACGATCTTGTTGGCAGAGGCGACGGAGGGGGCTCCGGCTTACCAGTGGCACTGGAGTCCGGCTGGACAGTTGGCAACCCTTGCCGATACGGCGGTTCAATATCCGAAAACGGCTAACCTGGAGGCAAAACAGGAATATCAAGTATATGTTACCGATGCGGAATCTTGCGTAAGCGTGCCGGTGACGACATTGGTGGATGTGGATGACGAGCATGGCTTGTGTGTGGAACTGGAACCGAAGACGGCGGACGTTTGTCGCAACAATACGGTGGATTTGGTTGCGGTGGTTTCCTGTGGTAAACCGACCGAGTGGGATTTGGAATACAGTTGGGAACCGTCCGAACAGGCTACGGAACTGCTGAATGCCACCAACAAGGATTCCGTGGTATTTACGCCGAAGGCAAACGGTGAATACACATGGGTTGTCAAGGTGGTGAACGGCGATATGGTTGCGGCGGCACGGGCAACCGTGACGGTGAAGGATGCCGATGCTCCGCTGTTGACGTTACAAGGACGTTGGGATTGCGTGAACGATACGTTGGTATTGGAGAATAGCGGTGAGGAGGTTGAGAAATACGTTTGGACCGTGGACGGCATTGAGACGGCAGAAACCGGTGAACGCTTTGTATTGACGGATGCCGATGTGAAAGAGGTACGGGTATATGCGCAAGCGGCAAACGGCTGTTTGTCCGATACAGTGGCCATCGCTACGCAACTGGGCATCATTCCGGATGTGCAGATGTCGGAAGTGGCGTTTGTCAACTACCCGGATAGCACCCACATCATCCGCATCAAGCAGACGGACGGTTTGACGGAGGATAATTACGACTTTGCGTGGACTTCCCTGCCGGATGACAGGATTAACGGCTCACGGAGTGGATTGTCTGTACTTACTACGCCGATGGAAGAAGACGTGAAATATACGTTCGTGGCGACGAGCAAGAACAATCCGGTATGCCAGGCAACGGATACGGTTTGGGGATACATGATACCGAAAGTGGCTGCGGTAGGCATTGACAAGGACGAGAATACCGGTGACCTGTATCTTTCTTGGAATAAGGAGGAACTGGGCTTGGCGGATTCCGTGCGGATTATGAACGTCAAATGGGACGGATATGCGGTAGAATCCACTTACGAACCGTTGACGATGGTAGCGGGAGAAGAAGAGCAGTACGTCATCAATACCGCAAAAGATACGCTGGAATTCTTCTACATCAACGCCAGCCGGTACATCCCGGAATTGGGCAGAAGCTATTATTCACAGAGTAGTGATACACTAGGGTATTTTAAGCAGTGGTTATATGCAGATGCTGAGAATGAAGAGGGATTGAGTACGAATTATATTACATATCCTTTTGATATGTCAGAAAAAGGTTTGCAAACCTCCCATGATTTAGGAGAATATATAGGAACCTATTCTTCTGGACAAAACCAAGGGAAATATATGGTAAACTCAGTTGCCAGCCATTTGGTTATGCAACAAAATTGGACTACTCTCAGGGACTATTATTCACTTTCTTTGGGAATGTGGAGTGGGGACGCTTCTTTTAATTTGCAACCAGGTCTTATTTATGCCATAAATTTGCAAGAAGATGCAGATGATGTTGTTTTACATTTTTATGGAAAATTGCCAAAGAAATTTACTTATTCTTTTGTATCAACAGATAATACGGATGAAGGAGAGAGTGGAGAGAATTTTATGGCCTTCCCGTTGACTTTAACCGGAAAACGAAAATTGACAGACTTAGGAGATTGTATATCTGAACGAAATTCGTTGTCTACATTTACTTTTAAGAATTTACAAGTATGGTCTTCAGAGCGAGTATATTGGTCTCCAAGTTTGAATTTATGGACAGGAAAAACAGAAATCATGGCTTATCCTTGGATGCCGATAAATGTAATAGTGTATACTAATTCTATTTTTAGCAAATAAAATGAGACATTGGGTATTATTGATATTGTTTGCTTGTATGTATTCTGTCTGTTTGGCAGAATACGATCCGACGTCTTCAAGTAACGTTGCCTATTATTACAATGAGGAGGACGAGTGGTGGTACATTGATGGTGAGGATGATGTCGTGTATGAATATAAGACAGGATCGCATAATGCGAATAAAAACCTGACGTCAGGAACTTATATAAATTTCTTGATAAAGGATGATGGTGCGTATGATTTGAGTTCATATAAATGGTATGTGGAAGTTGTGAGTACCTATTCAGAAGGTACAGGTAAAAAGAAGAAATATTATTTTGATATAATGTCTGCTGGAAACGTAGATTATAACAAGGTAATAGAAGTTGATGAAGGAGATAAGGTTAGTAATCCTGTTGCAGGGAGAACACAATTTTATGTTTTTCCAGGTAATACAAATTATAAGTATTTAAATTTTCACTTTGAGGATTTTGCAGAAGAGCCTTCTTTAAATACTTACTCGTTTCGTATTGTAGTTGTAAAAGAAGCAGATTCGAAAGGAGATGAAGTTGTAAGGGAAGAATTTTTTCCTGTGGGTGCTTGGAAAAAGACTGCTGAATATAGCCTAGATTTTACACCCGAGGCACCGCCAGCAGCCAAACCGGAATTGAAAGTAGAGCCGATTATTGCCGGTTGTTGGTCAAGTGAAGAGACTTTCGATTTGACAAGAGCCATAAAGAGTGTATCTCCGTCTGATGCGACCATCGTATATTATACGGATGCAGATGCTACAAATTCAATAGACGATCCGGAGAATGTACAGAAGAGTACGATTGAAAATCCGAATTCTCCAACTGAGATAAAAAGATATTATGCACAGGCTGTAGATTCAGAAGGAGAGAAGTCGGATATTCAGGAGATAGAGGTGACGTTTTATCAGAAGCCGGAAGTTAGCTTGGCTTTAAGCAATGGAGAAAATACGGTTTGTTATAATAATCCGATTACTTTGCAGGCAACGAATAAGAATGGCTTTACTCCAGGACAATATCAGTTTGCCAGATCTTATAAATCTTCGGCTAGTTCTTCGGCGCCGGAAACCTTGAAAACAAGTGCGCAGGATACTTGTATTAGAAATGCAACTGCGTCGGCGACTTATTATGTGTATGTTACTTCTGGAAATCAAGTAGGAAAGTGTAAGGACACGGCAACTGTGGAAGTTACCGTGAATCAGGTTATTGCGGGTTCCGATGTGACGGTGACGGGAGACAAGACAACGATTTGTAATGGCGAGAGTGTGGAACTGAGCGTATCCGTGAAGGGTAACGAATATTCAGGTACGATTGCTTACGCATGGAGTACAGGAGAAACAACAAAAAATATCACCGTTCAACCGACAGAGAATACGACATACGATGTGCGTCTCACGTTGAATGGTTGTACTTCCAATACGAGTGTCGGTTCTCTGGTGATTACCGTAAATCCGTTGCCGACCTTTAGTCGGAAGAATCCGGAGCCGGTTTGTAGTGGCGTGTCCACTACGGTGGACATCACCCAGAGCGGGACGGGTAATGATTATCAATATTACAGCAATGAGGGGTTGACGAATGTCGTGGCTGACCCGACGAAAGTGGCAGCCGGGAAGTATTGGGTGACCCTGACCAAAAACGGGTGTACCTCCTTGCCACAGGAGGTGACGGCTACGGTGAATCCTTCTCCGGAACCGAAAATTTTAGTAAACGGAGCTGTGCCTGCCACAAGTTTGTGTACGGGTACGGAAATCACTTTGACGGCAAGCGGTGCAGACGGATGCTCATACGCATGGTCGAATGTTCCCACAGCCGATGAGAAAAAAGCACAGGCGAAGGTGACCCTTAAAGAGGGAGCCAACAATTTTGGATTGACGGTGACGAATACCACAAATAAATGTTCGGGAACAGCATCGGCGGTAGCGATTACCGGTCTGAAATTGCCGTCGGCGACGATTGACAAAATGGATGACGTATGTGCCAATTCCGAGGTGACCCTCGGGGCTACTCCGACGTGGAGTACGAGCGCAGGAGCCAAAGGTGTGTGGACGAAAGGCGGTCAGGAGTTGACGACGACCACTTCGGACGGAAAACTGGTGACAACGACACAGGTTCCCGGTGGAAAGAATACGTATACGCTAAATCTGACCGATGGCAATGGCTGTACGGCTACCCAGAGCGTAGACGTGACGGGAAAGGTATTGAAACTTTCTGCTTTGGACGTTAATCCGACGAGCGTGAAAGTCGGCGACCCAGTGACGGTACAAGTTTCAGCAAAGTGGACTTCGGCAAGTGGCGCCAATGTGTCTATCAACGGAAGTGCCTATGACCGTGTTTGGAAGCGGATTGTTGCAGATGCGGAAACGGTGTTGAGCGGTACGGATGTAAACATCGTGGATCGTCCGAATATTGACGGAACGCGCTATAAGGTGGTAGCGGAAAAAGAGGGATGCCGGGATAGTGTCACCAGTAATCCAGTGGAGGTGACAACCGAGCCATTTGAGTTCCCCGGCAAAGATCCGAAGAACGCCATTGCCAGTGTGGAAAATCGTTTCAATGTCTGCTACGGGGAAGACCTCAGCACCAATCCGGTGAAATGGTATGTAAAGGTACAGGGCGGTTCCAAGGAGTATACTTACAACTGGAAGTTCCCGTCATCGGTAACGGCTACGGCAAAGGACGATACGCTGACAATTACGGCGATTGATTACGAGAATTTTGGAAACAATCAGCTGATTTCGGTAGAGATTAGTGACGGAGTGAAAACGCTTAGTGCAGACCAGGCTTTCTCGGTTCGTCCGATTCCGCAAATTAATATCAACGGAGCCAACGGCGGTGCTGTTCTTCAGGCTTGTAAAGGGGTGAATTTAACGTTGACTGCTGCTATTCAAGGTGGTGGTGGAGATTCTTTCGAGTGGGCTACGGGACAAAAGGGATCTGTCCTGGGTGCATTGACTTCGGCTGTTGGTACCACTACCTATCGGGTAACGGTGACGTATGACAAGTGTTCGAATACGGACTCCGTGAAAGTGCAAGTAAATGAATTGCCGACGGTTTCCTTGGTTGCCCAGGTGGACGGGGCATCGGTAGAGGCAGTTTGTCCGGGTACGGAAATCACGCTGGTGGGAACGGTTGAGGGCGAATCCTCGCCTACATTCAAGTGGATGCACGGGGCTAGTAGCTTGGAGGGTGCTGGTGCCGGTGTGCAGCCGACTATTGCTGTGAACAGTCGAACGACCTACGGGGTAGAATATACGGATGCGACGACCACTTGTAAGGCGGAGGCTTCTGCAACGGTGAATGTGCATCCGAAAGTCACGTTGGCGATAGGAGCTGACCCTGGAGTGCAAGTATGCCCCGGTACGCAGGTGACGTTGACCGCAACGAAAGGAGATGCGGATACCTACGTGTGGACCTCTTCAAATACTTCGGAAGATATGTCTGCCGTGAAAGGTGCGACGTATGCTGCAACACCGGTCAGCAGAACGACTTATACCGTAAACGGTAAGGACGAACACGGCTGTGAGGCGAATCCGGGTACAACTACGCTGGATGTTCGGAGTGCTCCGACCTTGGAATTGGCAAAGAACGAATTGAACGGTTGCGAGGGATTGAGTGTTGATTTGAGGGATGCAGTAAAGAATTTAGGTACTGCGACATTGAAAGTGAGAAATGCGGCAGGCGAGCTATTTGACGGAAGGAACCCTGTGACGGCTGCCGGGACTTACACCATTTATATCGACGGCGGTTCTTGTTCTTCCAATGAGGCAATAGTGGAAGTTCAGTTCCACGCCTTGCCGACGGTAACCTTGACTGCTAGCGATGAGGCAGTTTGTCTTGGAAAGGAGATCACCTTGACGGCAAATGGTGAGGGAACTGAATTGAAATATACCCCGAACCAGAGTTGGACGAATACCCCGACAAGTGCGGGTGAGGCACCCTACACCGTGACCGTGACAGATACTTATGGATGTACCGCTACGGCAAGCACGAGTGTGACGGTGAAACCGCTGCCTGTGGTGGCGATTACGGATCCGGGTACGGTTTGTGCGGGCGCGGAGGTGACCTTGCAGGCGAACGGTGCCGATACGTATGCATGGACCGGTTTCGTGACGGACGGAACAGGGGATACCTACAAAGTGACGCCGTCGGCATCAATGAATACTTTTACCGTAACGGGTACCAAGGACGGATGTACCGCCGAGGCTGTTTCAAGGACGTTGACCATACAGGAGGCTCCGAAACTGGAGGTAGCCCGGAATTTAGCTCCTTGTGTGGGTGAGTCGATTGATTTGAAGAGTGTATTTGATATTCCTTCTTCTTATACATTGGACATCTTTAATAAGGACAAGGGAGCGATGAACTCTGTTATCGCTGCGGTACAATTGAGCGATACGCTTTTCTATGCGAAGGTAACCACGTCGGCGGCGCAGGGAAGTTGCTCAAGTGAAGATGTGCCTGTCAGGGTAGCCATCAAGGCTTTGCCGCAGTTGACGATATCCGGTCTGAACGCGATTTGCCGCGGAGCTGAAACGGTATTGACCGTGGAGGGCAATGCCGCTAGTTATGCCTGGGCGCCGGCAGGCAAGGACGGAGCCAATTCCGGTGCGACAATGACCGTGAATC